>CAYPIJ010000001.1:0-28144 GCA_964410755.1 uncultured Oscillospiraceae bacterium
AAACTCGGTTTTGTCCTTGCGGCGGCAGGCTCTGCTGTAGGCTTGGGAAACATTTGGCGTTTTCCATATCTTGCAGCAAAATACGGTGGTGGTATATTCTTACTTGTATACCTTATTTTAGCCGTAACATTCGGTTTCGCTCTTATGACGGCGGAAATTGCAATCGGAAGAAAAACAGGTTTAAGTGCAATCGGTGCTTTTAAAGCACTGGACAAAAGATTTTCTTTTGTCGGTTGGTTGGCATCTCTTGTTCCCGTTATAATTTTGCCATACTACTCTGTTATCGGAGGTTGGGTATGCAAATATTTGGCGGCTTTCGCAAGCGGAAGTGCCGGTGCAACAAGCAGTGACACATATTTCACTAACTTTATTGCAAGTCCTGTTGAGCCTTTGGGTTGGTTTGCTTTGTTCTTGAGCATTACTGCAATCGTTGTATTATTCGGTGTTGAAAAAGGAATTGAAAAAGTAAGCAAAGTGCTTATGCCTGTTCTTGTTGTGCTTTCACTTGTTATTGCAATCTATTCTTGCACACTTCCCGGTGCACAAGACGGTATTATTTACTACATCAAACCCGACTTTTCACGTTTTTCCGCAACAACCGTATTGGCAGCTATGGGACAGCTTTTCTATTCAATGTCGCTTGCTATGGGTATTATGATTACTTACGGTTCTTACATGAAAAAAGACGTAAATTTGGAATCTTCCGTTTCACAAATCGAACTTTTTGACACAGGTATTGCTTTCTTGGCAGGTCTTATGGTTATCCCTGCTGTATTCGCTTTTTCAGGCGGAAATCAAGAAGCATTGGGCAAAGGTCCGAGCCTTATGTTCATTACATTGCCAAAAGTTTTCGACAGTATGTCGGGAGGAGCTTTCGTTGGAGCGTTATTCTTTATCCTTGTGCTTTTTGCCGCTCTTACATCTTCCATTTCACTTATGGAAACAGTTGTATCCATCGTTTCCGACAAAACAAAATTGGGAAGAAAGCCCGCTTGTTTAATCGTATTCCTCGTTTCACTCGTTTTGGGTGTTCCCTCATCTTTGGGTAACGGTATTTGGGGAAATGTTAAGATTTTGGGACTTCAATTCCTCGATTTCTTTGACTTTATCAGTAACAGCGTTCTTATGCCTATCGTTGCATTTTTAACATGCATATTTATCGGTTATGTTGTAAAAACAAAAACTGTTTCCGACGAAGTTGAACTTTCGGGAAAATTCAAGCGCAAAGGATTGTTTGAATTTGTTATCAAATATCTTGCACCTATTTGCATAATCCTTATCCTTGTTTCTTCAATACTTGACGTATTCGGAGTATTCAAAATATAGTAAAACAATGTTAAAATCTCCACGGTTAAGTTGACTGTGGAGATTTTTTTAAAGAAAAAGGCGGTGGTTTTTATGAATTTTAAGAAAAAAGTGCTTTCCGTAATCATTTTTGCGATAATTCTTGCTGTGATTTCGTTCAACATAATTGATTATTATCAAAAAAACAGCGAATTTAAAGTGATTTTTATAGGCTTTGAAAACAATGCTTCCGTAACTGTTCTTGCCGAAAAAAACGGAAATATCAGCCTTTTTGACTGCGGTGATAAATACTGTTTTGAAGAGCTTTGCCAAGCTTTGAGCCGTGAAAAAATATATAAAATAAACCGTATTTTTCTTTCTTCCACAACCGATGAACACACGGAAAATTTGAAAGAGCTTATAAACATATACAACGTGGAAGAAATTTTTCTTTTTGAAAATTCATTTAATTTTTCCGATGTTGTGCGAGAAAAAAACGTAAAAGTGAAATTTTTGAAAGAAAAAGAAAATATAAAATCCCAAAATTGCAAAATCGAAACCATTTCGGCAGGAACGGAAGAAAAAAACACATTGTTTAAAATTTCAGCACCAAATTTTTCTTATTTGCTTTTTGGTTCCTGTCCCCAAGAACAACAGGTGGAATTAATTGCAAAATATCCCGACTTTTTCACAAACATTTCCGTAACAACGTTGCCACACACATACGAAAAAGACCTTTCCTCGGAAGAAATGCTCAAAAATTTTAAAAGTAACAAAATTATAGCCTTTGCAAAGCCGAAAAATTACAAAAACGGAGATATTAAAAATATTCATTTTGTAGTCAATTGCAATTATACAATAAAGCCATAACAAAAAATGATTTTCAACATTTTCAGACAAAAAACAGTAAAAAATTGTATAATATAACGATAAATGAAAAAATGTCGAACGATTTTTTATATTTTTTTAATAAAAACTGTTGACATTATGAAAAAAAACTGTATAATTAAATTATAGCATTTTTTGGAGGAACAAAAACAGGTGTCGCAAATAAACTCGGAAATCATAAAAAAAGCAAAAGAAACAGACGAAGAAGCATTGGAAATAATTTACAAAGAATTAAATCCCTTTGTAAAAAGTATGGCACTTAAATATTTTTTAGCCGGTGCCGACAGAGATGACGTTATTCAGGAAGGTATGATTGCCCTTTTCGGTGCAATTCAAAGCTACGACGAAACAAAATCAACGGATTTTTTACCTTTTGCAAAAAGATGTGTTGATTTAAGAATTAAAACCGCTGTCAAAAATTCGTTGAGAAAAAAGCACAGTCCTCTTAACGAATCCGTTTCCATAGAAAACGAAGAACTTGCATTTCTTTTATCTTCCGACTTCAATCCGGAAGATGAATACATAGCCAACGAAAGCTACGAAAGTCTTATGCTTGATTTAAAAAATCATTTAAGCCCCTTTGAATACAGCGTTTTGTGTTTGTTAAATTCGGGTCTCAACTACAAGGAAATTGCCCTTTCAATGGATAAAGAGCCGAAAATGATAGATAATGCCATTCAAAGAATAAAAGCAAAAGCCAAAAAAATGCTTAAAATTTAAAAATATGTCCCTTATAGTTTAACGGTGAACGCTGTTTTGGCAGAGGAACGGTTCGATTCCGATTTTGGGGCAAAAAATTCTAAAATATCAAGGAGATAAACACGATGTATCAAGACAAAACATTAACTTGCAAAGATTGCGGAAAGGAATTTGTATTCACAGCGGGAGAACAAGAATTTTATGCTGAAAAAGGCTTTGAAAATGAGCCTACCAGATGCAGAGATTGCCGAACAGCAAAGAAAAACTCAAAAAGAGAGTTGTACACAACAACTTGCACAGCTTGCGGTGCGGAAGCAAAAGTGCCTTTCGTTCCGAAAGAAGATAAACCTGTTTATTGCAGTGCTTGCTTCGAAAAAATGAAATCTATGTAAAACAACAAATGGGACTGTAGCAATTACAGTCCCATAATTTCATCTTTTTGCGCCTACATTTGAAATATCGATGTTTTTAAAGCCCAATTTTAATGCAGGTGAATTTTCATTTAATGTGAAGTCATTATTTTCAAAATCTTTAAATTGAGGATTGGAAAATTCGCTTCCAATTTCAATATGAAATTTTTCTTTTGCTTCTTTTAAAGTGTATTTTTTCTCGTTTATTTCCAACACACAATCTTTTTCCTTTTCGTCAAAAATAAGGTTATCGGAAGATGAAAGCAAATGAACACTGCCCACAGGGTTATCGGCACCGCCAAATCTGTAAACGGCTGTATTATCCGTCACGATTATATTTTTTTCAAGCAAAACGCCTGTATGCAATTCTTCCCTTGACAAAGAAACAGGCGGTTCGGAACATTTTGCAAATATGTTATTGCGTACCGTATTTTGGTGTCCGTAATGCTGCTGATAAGCCTGACCGTTGATATTATAGCAAATATTGTTTTCAAAAGTCATTTCAGAGCTTCCCTCATCGGTGTAAATTCCGATAGCACCGTAATGTGCGGAAATAACATCGTGAATAACATTGTTTCTTACCACAGTCCCCGGTTGACGTCCCAAAAGGTAAATACCGCCCATATCGGAAAGTTTGCCTTGACCGATATGGTGGATATGGTTGTTTTCCACAATGTTATCGTGAGTAATATTGTTGCCGTAGCCCCATACCCAACCTACAGAAATACCGGTATAATATTGGTAGGAAATTTCATTATTTGAAACAACGTTATCGTAGGTATGCATAAGAAGTATTCCGCAGGCGGAAAAATATCTGTTTCCGCTGTCGGTGATTATGTTGTTTCTTATAATGTTTCCGTAGGTTTCTTCCGCTTTATCACAACCGTAAATTCCGCCTTTTACTTTTATTGCACCGCCACCTAAATCGTACATATCGTTGTTTTCAACAATAATTCTCGAACAACCTTCATTAACGGTTACGGCGTGAACTCCGATATTTCTCATAACACAATTTTTCATTTCGCAATTTCTTGCATTGTAAAATTCAATTGTACCAGGAGCATTTGAAACAGACTGACTATCCGAAGCAAAGCCCTCATAGTCTTCTTCCTCATGTCCGTTTTCCGCATTAAGCTTGTTTGTGCTTTTATAATCCCCTTTTGTGCATTCAAAAATAAGATTTTCAAAACGAATATTTTTCACTTTTTCGTTTGGTTTTCCTTTTATAACAAAAAGCTTGTCGCAAAGAGGTGCAAAAACGCTGATATTCTCTTCCGTTTGCAAATCGCTTCTCGGAATATAGTAAACTTTTTTCGTTTCTCTGTCCAAATACCACTCATTCTTATTTAAAAAGCATTCTGAAACATTTTCCAATATATACTTCATTTCGCCGTATGAATAAACCTTTGAAATACTGAAACGAGATTTGTATTTAAAAACAATTTTTCCGCTGTCCAAATCGTAGCTTTCTATGGGAGTATGCTCATCAATCCAAAAATGATTATAGCTTATAAAGCAATCGTTGAAGTTTTTAAAATTTTTAATAACCTCAATATCTTCTTTTTTTGCAATAAACCACTTTGAAGAAGCATGGGAATTTTCGCTGTTGTCTTCCGCAGTTTCAATTTCCAATTTTCCCGTTTTTGGATAGTGGGTGAAATCCGCACGCTTATTATCAACATACAAATCCGTGAACCATAATCCATTTTCAATTTCGTGAACATCGGCACTGAAGCATTTCTGACCGTTGTAAATATCATTTGAAAAATTTTCTATTTTCATTCCACCCGAAATTATGGTTTTATTATTACTTGTTATTTTTATTGAAGAAATTTTTTCGTCTATATAAATTGTTTTATCAACATAGTAAACATCGTCGATTATAACTATGTTTAAAGGTTGCAAAGCCCCAAAGCTACGCATTTGCGCAGCTTTTTCCAGTGCTCTTTCCAATGTTTTTACAGGACCTTGAAAATCACCATTATCTTCTTTAAAAAAACCTGTGTATTTATCATTTCCCGACTTTTGAGAAACATAAATTGTCGTTACATTACTGAAATTGTACATAAATACCTCCGAAAATTTATATTTCCACTTCGCATTCAAGCTTATCAATCATAATTTTATGCGTTCCTTTATTTAAAGAATTTTTATATTCCAAATCAACATACATAAAATCTTCTTTTGTAAGCATAAATTCAACGGTTTTCTTATCACCGGGCTTTAAATTCACTTTATCGAATTTTCTCAAACATTTTACAAAAGGTGTTATCGGGCAATAAAGAGCCTTCACAAACAAAAGCACATTTTCGCCAATTTCATAGTTACCTTTATTTTCAACACAAACACTTACTTTAACATCGGTATCACCGCATTTTTCAGCTTTTAAGTCGGAATATTCAAGTGTTGTGTAGGAAAGTCCGTAACCGTAAGGATACCATGGGTCCGGCGAACTTAATATGTAGTCTCTTCCCGGTTTTTCATAGCTTCCCGGCTCTTTGTACCAACTACCTCTTGCCGAAACCTTATAGTTGTAATAGCAAGGCAAATGTCCCACTGTTTGAGGGAATGAAACGGAAAGCTTTGCAGACGGAGTAATATCTCCGAAAATAAGACGAGCCATAACATTACCGCTTTCTTCTCCTCCGCCCCAAGAGAACATAAAGGCATTTACTTTGCTTACCTCTTCCATTATTGTATAAGGTCTGCCTGCATACAACACAAGAATTGTAGGCTTATTAAGTGCAATAACGGAATCAAAAAGTTTTTTCTGCCATTTTGTAAAATTCAAATCGTGTGTGTCATATCCCTCACTGCAAGTTATTTCTTTGTCTATTTTTACCTCAAGACCGGGAACACCGCCACCGCTTGCGGCATTATCCCCCATTACCAAAAATACAATTTCGGACTTTGAAGCCGCTTCAACAGCTTCCGCAATCATTTCATCACTTCCGCTTATGGGATTACTTCCTCTTGCATAAAGAACTCTGTCTTTTCCCAAACGATTTACCATACCGTCGTAAAAACTTACACAATGGTCCTTCGGACGCATATAATCACCCAAAAATGTATCTTTTGCGTTATTTCCTATAACCGCTATTTTGCCGACTTTGTTTTCGTCCAAAGGTAAAATACCGTCATTTTCCAAAAGAAGTGTCGCTTCTTCTTCCATTTTTGTCGCCAAATCCTGTGCTTCATTATTGTTTAAATTATTGATGTTTTCGGGAATTGCATAGGGATTTTCAAATATTCCCAATTTGAATTTCATGGTAAGAACTCTGAGAGCCGATTCGTCAACAAGCTTTTCGTCAACCTCACCTCTCATAACAGCTTCTTTCAATTCCTCACCGTAACCGAAAATAGCCAAAGCTTCCATATCAACACCCGCTTCAAGTGCAAGCTTACCTGCTTCAACCTTACCGTTGGCTACTCTGTGAAAAGGATCAAGAATTTCAATACCGCCGTAATCGGAAATAACCATACCCTCAAATCCCAGCTCATCTCTTAAAATATCTCTTAAATATTTTTTTGAAGCATGAACGGGAACACCGTCGATTTCGTTATATGCAGGCATTACAGACATTGCACCTGCTTCAATTCCCTTAACGTAAGGCTCAAGCATAACCTCACGGATTTCTCTTTCGCCCACATGAGCAGGAGCTAAATTTATACCGCCTTCGGGAATACCGTAAGCAATAAAATGCTTTAAGGTTGCAGCCACTTCATTTTTTTGAAGTCCTTTTACAAAGGCCTTTCCCATTTCCCCGACAACATAGGGGTCTTCACCGTAGGATTCCTGCAATCTTCCCCAACGTGGGTCTCTGTTTATGTCGATATTCGGTCCGTAAAGCTGTCTTACGCCTACAGTTCTTGCTTCTCTACCCATAATTTCAGCCATTTTTTCAACATTTTCGCTGTTGAAAGAACCACCGATTCCGGCACTTTGAGGAAACACCGTTGCGGTCTTATATCCTATTCCTCTGATACCGTCGTCAACTACCATTGTGGGAATACCGACTTTTTCAATGCAGTAATCTTGAATAAATTTTAACTTTTCAAAGGCATCTTCATCTTGCGGTGCCCTGAAAATAGCACCGCAAACCTTAACGTCTTTTCCGTCAACAATATCTTGATATGTTTCATTTATTTCCCATCTGAAAGTATTCATTTGCAAAAGCTTTTCTTCAAGGCTCAATCTTGAAAGCAAGTCCTTTGCTCTTTCTTCGGGAGACAAATTTATGTTTTTATAAGCTTCCATAACCTTTCTCCTTATTTGTCTTCAGTTATAATATATGTTTTTATTCTTCTCACACCGTTACCCTCAGCACCGATGTAAATTGTATTTTCGCCATTTTTCATTGTTGGGTGAATACCTGTTGCATCTGCTTCTCTTACTTTGCCGGTAACATCCAAAACATCTGCTTTTTCTCCACCCTTATATTCAATGTATTCGCTTGGCTGAAGCTCGCACGCAAATGTTACTTTTTCTCCGTTTATTTCAAAATACGGATTTTTAATGCTTTCTTTTTTCGGTTTTATTGCTTTAATATCACCGATGCAAACGTCCTTACCTTCACCGGAAAAACCTACGATAAGTGCAAAAGCCTTATCCAAGCAAGGTGTTGGCTGGAGGAATGCGTGGTAGCTATGAGCTATGGAATTTTCAAAAAACTCCCCTGCTTTACCCTTATAGTTAAAGTTTATTTCGGAATATTCGTTACCGTCTTTTTCGCAAAGAGTGAAATATCTCCAGCCCTCAAAATTAAGGTGAACAACGCTTTGCATAAACACTCTTGAAGCCAAATTTCCTATCAAACCGATAGACATATATTCATCGGAATTGTTTCCTTTTACCCAAACACCGATTGCTTCATTTCCCGTTAAGTCCAAATATTCGTCTTTCGAAGGTTTCAAGTCGAAATATGTTTCTTGCTCATTTACGGGAACATTTTTATCAAATTTTGCCAAAACAATATCGTCATTTGTTTCTTCCGCTGTGTGCATACAAAGAAGTCTTACAAAAGGCTTTTGGTCTTTAAATCTGTTTGTTGCTTCAAAGGAATTTTCGTTTTCTTTGAAAGAATATGGATAGCCGAAATGTCTTTCAATTTCATAGAAGCTGTATTCACCGTCTTTTTCGCAAATTCTGTAACGGTGATCTTCACTCTTTAACATATCCTTTACATCTTGTGAAAAATATTTCGATTCCTTTGCTTTTGTGTACGGAACTAAAAGCTTTTCGTTTTCATATCTTTTTCTGTCCATCTGCGGATATTTTTTTGCATCGTAAGACATTGAAGAAATGGCAGAATCGAAAGCCACAACCTTTTGTCCCATATATTCAACATCTTCCGGGAATTCGTATGATGTAATATATGTGCTGAAATAAGGTGTTCCGTATTCAAATGCCATTGGGTAAAAATCATACCAACCGAGCTGTGAGCTTAAAAGCTTGTTATGTGCGATTATTTCATTCTGTCTGCAATGGTAATCGATACCCTTTTTATATGATGTGAAGAATGTATCGAAAGTGCCCTCTCTTGATCTTGCAGCCCAATATGCTGGGCAAGTCATACTATATTCAAGCATAGGCTCTTTTTCACAATATTTCAATATTTCCTGAACAAAACGTGCGGAATAGTACCATTTTGTTTCATATTCGGTTTCGGGGAGCCAATGTATTCTTTTCGGGTCATACATACAGTGAGGAACGTCAAGACCGTCAACAAAAATGTAGTCAAAATTACCCTCGTTGTAAAGTCTTGCGGCATTTCTTGCTATTTCATAATAGAGTTCACTGCCAGGCATTGGGTGGAAGTGGGTAAAATTACGGATAAAGTGTTTAATTTCCGCACCTTTTTTATGTGCTGAAATTTTTGTTCCGAATGCGCCTCTTTCCAAATCATAAATTCTGCCGTTTTCGCCTCTTTTTTCAAAAACGATAATTTCGTCGTCAATACCGAAACAACAAGTTTTTCTTTCGCAATATCCCTGTATCATTTCTACTTTGTCGGTATCTTCTTCAATGAAAAGCTCGTTTGCATCTTCGGAAAGATCATCTCTCAAGGTGTAGTAATCCATTGCCACCAAATCCTTGTGAGGAATAGGTGTTAAATATGGTGAATCGTCCGCAATCATACAACCGTAAATATGAAGTCCTACCTTCATACCTCTTTCGTGAAGCTTATCAACAAATTCTGTTCTGAATTTTTCCATTGAACCAAGCAAAAATGTCATATCGCCTTGACGGAAAAGGTAACCGTGTCTTATGTCGAACATATTAATGTTAAGGTGCTTGTGAGGTTCAAGGAATTTATCCAAATCGTAAAGATTTTCACCGGTAACCTCCGCATAGTTATATGTAACACCCTCGCATTCGTCGGAAAAAGCACCGCCCTTTCTTGTTACAACAACATCGTTTATGGACTGCTTTCCGCAAATATCCTTAATGTTTTGACGCATATCTTCTTTTTTACAGATTACTATTTCGCAAGCCTTATCCTTATCGCCCAAAATTTTTGTTGTGTAAGCACCGCCTCTTACGCAATATCCCGGTTCTTCAACAGCTTGAAGCTCAATGTTGTGAGTTATACCCGAAGAATAAATATCACCGTTATTTTCAAGCTCGTGATATGCAAAGAAAAATCTGCCGTAATTGTAATCGGAAGGTTCAACATTTTTCAATCTGAAAATTATTCCAACCTCTTTTTCTTCCATCTCCATTGTAAATACAACTTTCGGATTTTCAAATTCAACGGTTAAGATATTTCCCTCTCTCGATAATTTTTTTGGATATACCAAAGATTCTTCCCCGGGAAATACCGATTTATCATTTCCTCTTTTCGGAACACATTTTATTCCGGGAAGAGAAATAAATGCAAAATATTGGTTTTCTTTACAAATATTTTGTTCATTTCCTCCTACCGTAATGCTTTTGTTAATTCCGTTATCTTCAATTTCCCATTTCCAGTTTTTTGTTTTAAGTGTTATACTCATTTTCTTAAAATCTCCTTTATTTATGTTAAAATTTAAGTGTTTTTATTTAAAATATTTTTCAAGCATAGAAAGTGAATCTTTTCCATGCATAAAAAACGTGGTTAATCCTGCATTATCGTAAGGATAATGCACTTCCAAAGAAAAGCTTCCGTTATATCCGCATTTGTACAATGCAGGCATAATACTTTTCCAATCGGCATAACCGAAGCTTGGAAGATTATGGTCATCGTTAAACTTATAATTATTTGCAATATGGACTATTTTTATAAGGTCGCCCAAAATCGCAAACGCTTTTTCTTGTTTTACAGCCATAAGGTTAGCATGTCCGAAATCCCAACAAATACCTATTTTGTCAGATTTAAAGCTTCTTACAAAATAGTTAAATTCGTCATAATCTGCCGAAAAGAATGTATGTTGCGGACAATCGGGGAAAATGGGAATATTTTCTATTGCGATCCCCACATCGTTTTTTTCCGCTTCTTCCAAATATATGCTTATTTCTTTGGTGTTGTCTTTCATTGCAACTTTTGAATCGGAACCGGTTGTGAAAGAAGTTCTAGGGTGCCATGCTCCCCAATTACAATCCAATATTTTCATACCTTTTATGGAATTTATCATTGCTTCCTTTACTTCGGGCAATATTATTTCCGAAGATGTGAAAATGTTGTATGCCGGAAAATGTATTTGTCCGCATATTAAGCCGTTTTTATCTAACATTTCTTTTATTTTGCAAACGCTTTTTTCCCAATTTTCATTATTCATAAAAGTTAAATCGGGATTTGTAAAATCTATATCACAGCCGTCAAGACCAGAAGCTTTTACACATTCATAAACCCATTCTTCAAAAATTAATTTCCATGGGATATTTACTGTTTTTTTCATAAATTTACTCCTCCGACACTTTTACTATTGTCTTTTTAACGGTAAGCGGTTTTAAAGCTGTTTCGCTGTCGAAAATCATTATTTCGGTAACGGATTTTTCCGAATAGCTTTCGGGAATTTTAATTTCTGCCGATACTTTGCTTACATCGTTCTTTTTCAAGGTTACATTTTCCGCAGATGCAAGGCTCAACATTTGTTTATCCGCATAAATTCCGCAATATACAATTGATTTAACGTCGCAATCCATACGATTATTTACGTTCATTGTAACTGTAACCGTCTGATTTTTATAATTTGAAAGCTCATCTTTTGAAATCTGTGTATCTCCCGCAAAAAAGCTTACGTCTGAGGTTTCAATAGAGCCGTAACAGTATATTTCTTCAACAACTCTTCCCTTTTCGTCTGCAAGATAAATTTTGTAGTAATTTGGCATATCAACACCGTTTGTTGCAGTATTGAAAGTGAATTTAACGTCACCGTTACCGCTTGATTTAACAACATCCATATATCTTACAACGTCTTTTTCGGAATTATTTGCAAAATCACTTTTTCCGTAACCGGGATTTGTTACAACAACGGATACCTGTGAATTTGGCTCAAAATCCTCTGCAATAACTTCAACAATCGGCTCTTTATCCGATACCTTGCAAGAAGCTATTTTTGGAGCTGAAACGTTTCTTGTTTCATTCAATTTTGAAAGTGTGGTTAAAGCACTGTTGCAAAGGTCTTCAATCTGTGTTTTCGTTGCGTTATCACCCAAAGCTGTTGCACTTGCAATAACACTATCCATTTCTGTAACAACGCCGTTATCGCTGTATGTATATACACCGTTATTATATTTTGTTAAGTCGTTATTTAACAAATCCACAACGTAATTTAATGCTGTTTTATCGTTTTCCTTAGGCACACTGAAGGTTTTGCTTACGGAATAAGAACCGCTGTTTTGTCTTGCCAAACCGTAACCGTCAATTTTAACGGTATATGTTTCTCCTGCCTGTACGGAAGCTGTTTCATAAGCTGTGTCACCGTTATCGTCAAAATATTCAACCGTTTCAACAGTAGAATTACCTTTTATTAAAGAAATATTATATTGTGATAAATTTTCCGATTTATCCAACACAATTTTCAACTTTCCGTCACTGTAAACAGGTGTGAAATCAAAAGTAAAATCTTTTGAATAACGGCTTGTATCAGTAATACCGACAGTATTTAATGATGGAAGATTTTCCAAAATATTTCCGCTGTATTTTTCTACATTGTTTCCTGTCATTTCACCGTTATAAAGCACAATTTCATTGATTTTACCATTTTTTAAAGCTTCTGACTTTTTACCTGATTTTTCAAGCCATTCATCTTCATATTCAACAACAGGATTATTATTAACCAAATATGTATGATAAAATCCGTTGGTATTACTTATTTTTGCGCCATTTTTGTTTGAATAATGTATATTGTTGTTTATTTTTATGTTCCAAGGAGCAAAAAACGGTTTTCTTGTAAGTGAATTTGAAAGCCAAGAATACTGTGAATAAGCATTTGGATATGTTTCCAAAGCTTTTTTTGTTTCACCGTACAATGTGAAAATTTTCTCACCATATTGATTGCGAGCATAACCGTTTTCGTCAATGGAAGTACCCGGCTGTGCAAACACGCCGTTTTTTGTCCAATCCATTCTCGTGCTGTAAATCATACCTGCCGAATTGTTATCAACAAAAATATTGTTCACATATTGACCTTCCATACCTGCACTAATCTGCATACCGTAATTAACATCGGCAATAACATTGTCTTTAACGGTTATACCACCTTGACCGTCATCGGAATAAATTCCCATATAGGCAAGATTTTTAGCCAAAGTGTGAATATAGTTGTTCGACACTTCGTTACCAACTTTAACATTCGATTTTCCCAAATATATAGCACCGCCATCGTGAATATGGCGAACAATATTGAAAATTTCATTGTTTTTAACAACAAGGTTATTTCCCGCAACACCTATAGCACCAACGTTACCACAATTGTAGATAACATTGTTTTCAACAGAGTTACCTATTGAATCTGTTTCATATTCCGGTGCATTTGTTCCGCAAGTGATTATATGACGTAATGCGGAATTTTCGTCACCGCAATTTGCTATAATGTTATTTTTTATGGAAATATTACCGTTTACAAAGCCCTCTGTTGTAACCTCACCGCCTGAAAACTTAACAAAACCGCCTGAATTTCCGTAAGCCTTATTTGAATCAATATTTATATTTTTACCGTTTATTTCAAGAGGATAATTTGCGGTTATGTAGTTAAATTCACAGTTTTTAATATTCAAATTCTCTGCATTTTCACTTTTGAAAACCTGTTTTGAAATTTTATCGAATTTTATATTTTCAAAAGTTAGGTCATTGCAACCCTCTACCTTTATAAGTGGAGATGCACTTCCTTTAAAAACAACGGAAGCTGTTTTTGCATTTTCGGGCATATAAACATACAACATATTTTCGGAGCTATCGTAGGCATATTCTCCCGGTACATCTATTTCTTCAATAAGATTGCATATATAAAGCTCGGCATTGTCACGCACATAGTCGGATGCTGTAATTTCTCCGCTTTCGGAAATGTTTTCAACCGTTCTTTTTCTCCAATCGTAGCTTGCAACAACCGAACCTACAATATATGCATCGGAAATATTTTTCCATTCTGAAACTCTGCGGTCGGAAACAGTAAAAGTATTGTCATAAACTGTTTTTTCCGTTTCGCTTCCTGCATTGGTTGCGGGATTTTGTGCAATCATATAAAGAGGCCCTACCTCATGTCCCGCAGCTTTTGATGTAGCCATATTTGGGTATCTTGATATATTTTGTTTTTTGCCGTCAATAAAAAGTGAAATATCCGAAAGTGATTTATGATATTCTTCAAGAGATACTTCATATACCTTTCCCCAAACCTCCGGACGTAAAAGCTTCAAAATTTCGGGGTTTTTCACCGCCTGAAATTTTGATGCACTAAAATCTTTTGCTTCTGTTATAACAACGTTACCTTCGCCCTTATAAGTCACTCCCCTGTCGGAAGAATCAAAAACCAAATCCGAAACAGTGTAAACACCTCCTTTTATTACTACAAAAGAAGCCGAGGAAGTCTTTGCGACTTCCTTGGCTTTTTCTATGGTTCTGTATGGATTTTCCGATGTACCGTTTCCCGATACATCACTGCCTGTTTTTGAAACGTAAACAGTATCTTCGCTTGCAAATGCAAACAAAGACATACTTGTGAAAATAAGTGTTGTGAATAACATAGCCGAAATTAATTTTTTAAAACAATTTTTCATAATTTTTTCCTTTCGTCAACACATTATTTCAATGATTTTGCTTTCGTGTTAATTTCTTCAACGATTTCTTCCAAAGTTCTGTCCGATGATATACCGTTTCTTCCGATATAAGCATGAACTTGGTCCTTACCTGTATCGTCAAGCTCGAAATACGGGTCTATGTTTATTCCCATATAATCTGCATTTACTTTTGTTATAAGCTCACTCATATAAGACGTATTACCGCCGTAAATACCTGCCGAACAGCCGTTTATGGCAATTTTGAATATTGCCCTCGCATAACGCTGTCGCAATTCTTCAAAGCTCTTGCATTCGCCACCCATAGCTTCCTCATGAACCTTGGCAACATAGTTATCCAAAAAGCTGTCGTCCATTATCTTTTTAAAGCATCTGCCGTTTTCGTCAAGCTTTTCAATCTGAACGTAATCGTTGTAAATGTGATTTACCTTGTTTTTAAGAACAAAATCGTATTTACTCTGATTATAGCCTTCCAAAATTGCATATTTCCAAACGGTTTCCTTATAATCGCTTATATCTGTTCCGTTGATTTTCACTTGACCGCCCTCAATATGCGGATAGAGTGTTTTTGCAAATTTTTCCTTATCCAAAGAATTGTAAAGAGAGTTATCCATCTCAATCAACGTTCCCATACCTGAAAGAATAGCCTGAAAATGCTCAATGCATTCGGGATTTTCCATATTTTGATATATTCTCTTTATAAGAGATGTTTTTTCGGGAATTTTTTCCGCAGGCTTCATTTTTGTTTCATAGCGATTTCTCCAAACACCGAATTCACCGCCTTTTTCAACCTTTGTATTGGTTCTGTCCAAACCTGCCCACAAAACAGCACCGTTTACTGCGGCATACGTCATTACACCACCGGGGCATTTTATTGAAGCAAGCTCAACATTTTGCCATTCGTCATCTTTATTTGCGTTAAAGTTGGGAAGCTCCACACACATTCCCGCTTTTTGGAACTCGGTTATCCATTCCTTAAATACAAAAAGCTGATAACTGTTACGATTTTCCTTATTCACCTTAAAAACGTAACCTGTGTAGTCACCGGCAGTAAGCCCTTCCATTTTTTGCTTAACCTGCATACATACAACGTTGTTTTCCGTATCTGTATCAACATAGAAATTAAGACGTTCCGGAGAATCGGAAGAAAGTGTTATTTCCGTTCCGTTATATGTAACGTGTCCGCCATTTGGAATTGTCCATTCCGCATTTGGATTATTGAAGAATGACGGCGTTTTAAATTCAACTATCATATAGTAAGGCGAAATATTGATTAAGTTGTAAATTTCTTCTTCAACAGCATCTCTTTCGTCCTGGTCTACGGAATTTGTATGAATTTTTTCCGCTTTTTCAAGAAGTGTGTTTGCACGAGTGAAAAATTCTTCTTCATATTCGTAACCGCCCTCTTCGATTTCTTTAAGAACGCTCTTCAAGGAATCTATGGCAAGCTTCAAGTTTTCTCTGTTTACTTCGTTTTTCATAGCTGTTTTAAAGCTGTATGGTCCACCCAAATTTCCAACTTCAAACTGATCCTGACGTGCAAGACCTATTGCATAAACTTTCCAATAGTAAACTGTGTTAAGGTCCAAAGTTGTTACAGTACAAGAATTATTGTGTAAACAACTAACTTGGGTTTGGTCATAAACCACATTTTGAAGTGCAGGATCTGTAGCCACAACAAGTCTGTACTTTGATGCACCCTTTACAGGGTCCCAAGAAAATGTAATTTCTTTTGGCTGTATTCCTGTTTCACCGTTGTAAGGAGCTTTAAGTTTAAAGTCCTTTGAAGTATTCAAAAGGTGTTCATAGCCTTTTGAAAGACCTATTTCTTCCATATCGATTTTTAAAAGCTCGGGGTGATTTTTTCCGATTTCACTATCTTCCTTTATGTTCCAATTTTGAGTCTTTGCATCTTCAAAATATTCGTCACTGTAGCTGTAACCGGGATTTCCCTCTTTTGTTGCGTGTTTACCCTCAACATTTATTGTATTTCCATAGCTGTCGGTCATTGTTTTTGCACCGTATTTGTTTATTTCCGCAATAACAGCTTCTGTACCGTAAGCTGCGGATTCAGCTTTTTCGTTTATACCAACATTACCGTAAACTGTGGAATTCCACGGAGCAAAGAACGGATTTCTTTTTACTGCTACTGCCATTTCGGGAAATCTTGTGCTGTATATTGGGTAATTTGCCAAAACGTCTTTTACTTCGTTGTGAAGTATACCGTCCTGGAAATAATGCTCGTTGTTCCATGTCATACGAGAACCTATACCGTAACCGTGCGCATTATTAATTGCCAAATTGTTTTCACATCGCATATTAATACCTGCACCCACAATCCAAAGCTGTCCTGCTTCGTATGAAATATTATGATGCCAATAAGCACCGGAATATCCGTCATCGTTATAAAGTGCCGTATAGGAATGATCCTTATTCAAATGGTGAATGTAGTTATACGATATTTCTGTATCCCAAAGTGTTGCCGCTCTACCGACATAGATAACACCACCGTCGTTTATGGACTGACCGATATTAACACATTCGTTTTTCGTTGTTAAAATATCAATTCCCGCAGGGTTAATTGCAGTAGTCATCTCACTGTCTTGAATAATATTGTTTGCAATAAGCCAACCACAGCTTGCTGTTCTGTCGGGCCAGTTTGTACCTGTGTTGATAACAGATTCGTATGAGTTTACAAATCCTGAACCCATAACTCTGTTGTTTGTAATTTTTGAATTTCCGTTTTTCAAGGTGTTTATATCACCTGTTCTTAAATTTATAAAACGTTTTCCAAGCATCCAAGCTTCATTTCCGTCCAAAATAAGATTATCACCGGGATTTACATCATAGTAACCGGGGTTATTATTGATTGTTTCATATCCCTGGAAAAACTGAAATTTACAATTTGTGATTGAAATATCGGAAGCATCGGGCATATAAATAGCACCGCCACCGCCTTTTTCAAATGTAATTTTATCAAAAGAAATATGCTGACATTTTGAAATATCTACCATATTTTTATCCATAAGAGTAGCAATTTCAAGTTTTGCATCTTTTAAGCTGTATGGCGGATAGAAATACAAAATCCCTGTATTTCTGTCAACAAACCATTCACCGGGAAGATCAACTTCTTCAAGCAAGTTACGAATAAAATATCTTGCATTGGTTTTTCCAACGTTAAAACTTATTCCGTTCAAGCCAACAGTTTTTGTTTCCCCATTAACGGAGCCTACTTTTGTATTAAGCATTTCATAGTCATTTCTAAAAAAGCCGGAAACTATCGCTTCAGTTTGAGTTGTCCAATTTCTAACGTTATCTTCGAGAACCGTAAAATATCCGGCTGTCGGTACATTACCCATATTTGCATATCCGCTGTTTGGCCAACGAGACTCGATTTGCATAACGTCATTTACAAAAATATACGGTCTGGAAGATTGACTAACGTTGAATTTATCTGCAAGTCCAACTTCGTTTAAGTCCAAATATGCAACCTTGCCTCTGCCGTTTTTGGGAATTCTTGCAAGTGTAAAGGGATCTGTAACGGGCTTGAGCAAGGTTTCGTCAAGTTCCGTTGCACCTGTGAAAACCGCTTCACCGTCATATCCTTTAAAATTAACTCCCTTTATGTCGGAATTGAAAACAGCACTGTCAAAAGTAAGAGTATCGTCGATTTTGTAAATTCCGCCTTTTACATAAACATTTACGGGATAATATCTTCCGTATAAGTTTATTCTGCTTTTTGCAAGCTCAATTGCCAAAGGAACACTGCTTACTTGATTTTTCGGTGTTGCTTTACCGAAAGATGATGCACTTGCGGAAAGGAAAATACCTTGAAGCATTAAAAGATTGTTATCGTAATCGCTTACGTAACTACCCTCATATATTACAAAAAGTCCGTCCTTGTTCTTTTTGTAATCATAGCCGAGATGTTCAAACAAATCTTCGGAAACCATTAAAACTCCGTCAATATTTTGAGCTTCGTTTTTCAATTCCACATCTTCACCGTCAATAGCAACAGTTTTGCTGTTTTGAGCAATTTCTATGGTCTTATCGCCTTTAATTTCTGTTTTTCCGTTGTTCCAAGAAACTTCATAGCCAAGATTTTCAAACATATATCTTGCAGGAAGCATAAGTGAATCTTCCTCCAAGCGAGGAGACACGGAAAGTGTTGTCATATCACCGTTTGCAATTGCCGTCGGAGAATTTTCGCAGAGAATAATTTTGTAATTATTCGGAAAAAGCTTTTTTTCTGCCGCCGAAACGGGGAAAATCCCCGTAAGGCAACAAATAAGCATTAAGCATAACGCACTTTTTAAAATTCTTTTCATAAAAACCTTTCCTTTCCCTTAGTTTGAAGTTCTTCCTCTTATGGGGATTATAGCACTCGGATTTCCGGCACGGGTATACATAAACATTCTGTCGCAATCATTTCCCGCAAGCTTATATGTTTTCAAGCCTGTAACGGGGATTGATGTAGGATAGAGGTTATTGCCGTCTATAACATAAAGAGTAAGGTTTGATGTTCTCTTGTAGGATTCCTGCATATAATTATCCTGGTTGAAATTATAATCGTAATCGTTTACTGACAAATCCTGAGTTGTTACCGTGTAGCTGTTGTTTGTTGCGGAAACGGGATATGCCAAGAAAACTCTAAGCTCCGTTGCGCTCCACTGCAAAGGTTTGCCCCAGAAATGACCGCTCTTTAAAGGTGCTGTAGCTGTTTCGTCATAATCGTCATAAGTACTTCCGCTTTGCAATGAATAAGGATTGGAGTTTACATTTGCCCCCACAATCATACCTTCAGCCTCTGTTTGGCTTGCATTGTAATATCCGTAAGAGCCTGCCAAGTTGCCTTGTCCGCCCGAATGAGGATTTTTTGCATTTTCGTCAAACATAAGATATATTTTCTTCAAAGATTTATCCGAATTTTGAAGGTATCTTATAACGTCACCCATTTCAATGGTATATTTTTGTGCATCTGCACGCCATTCATTATTTACGCTGTCATAATCGCAATGCTTTCTTCCCCACATATCCACAACATTGTCAAGAACTTCATCTGTACAATAAAGCTTTGTTTCAACTGCTGTTCCGTTTTCATAAACTGTTATAACGTTCATGGGGTCTCCCTTTGTGTCGAGACCTTTTTTCACGGATTTTACAATTGCGGCAAGCTTATTGCCTGCGGAAAGTACCGCAGCGGCATCATCTCTTGAAATAATGTAGTTGGCAAAAGGTGAATCACCCTCTATTGTGTAAGCCATAATATTTTTACCGCTGTTACCGTCGTCCTTCAAAACGTTTGGCATTGTGGTAATACGGAAACTTTCTTCAACTGAAAAATCTGTCGGGTGAACAAAAGCAACTGTTGTTGTGTTGTCAACAACGGCTTTACCGTTTATAGCATTACCCGGCTTGTAATATGGGTTTGCCGTATATTCGCTTGCATCAACACTGCTAAGCTTAATTCTCAAAAGTCTGTTTTTCGGGTTATCGGTTGCTTTTTGGTTGGAAGCAAGCTCGATATAGTTAATCTTTTTGTTGCTGTCAAGCTTATATCTGAAAAGCTCGTCATAGCCTGTAAGCTGTGTTAAAAGATTATCCATATTTTTAACAACACTTTCAACACCGGAACCGTTTACAAAAGTTACCTTGTCGGCAATTGAAGATATTTTCATACTTCCGTCTTGATCGAAATATTTCATTTGATAATCGGCTTCAAGATTTCCGAAATTCTTAACGTCTACCATAAGAGCAACGGAAATATTGCTTTCAGTGGCACTTTCACCGTTTACTATATCGCCGAATTTATCCAAATAGAGATTATATTTCTTTGTAACATCAAGCATATCGCCTTTAAGCTGAATGAAATCTTTCGATACCTTATATTCTTTACCGCCTACGGTAACAAATACTTCCCCGTCAACGGTAGCTTTTCCCTCAATTTCAGCATTTGCCAAGATTTTTGTTGAAATATAAACCTTAAGCAATCTTGCACTGTCGGAAACACTCAAAACCATACCGCTTGTCAAAGTTTCAAAGTTCATTCTCGCGCCTGTTTCGTCATAGATAATATATGTTTTGTCTTCATTTGAAAAATCGATACTTCTTTCGTCAACCAATGAAGCAAGGCTGTAAACCTTTTTGTTTATTGAATCAACAGCATCAACATAGAAGCTTGTGTATGAATCGAGTATAACCATATCGTAGGAAGAGCTTCCATATGGTTTTACAACTGTGAATGTTCCCTTATTCACCTTAAAGTCGGATTCTTTCGGAATTGAAACTACCACACCGTTTTTTATGAGAGTTGCACCGTTTTTCAATTTCAAATTTTTAATATTGTCGTTTACTTCGTAAGACAATGTATTAAGGTCTGTTCCTTTGTAATGTTTTGCGTCAAAAGTCACAACCTCGTCCTTGTTGTTCAAAACCGCATATACAGCGGATTTAACATCGTTGTTTTTGTCAACCTTATAGTAAAGGTCAATGTTTCTTCCTATGAAATCTCTTATATAATCGGTATCGTCTGTCAATCTGACAGTTACACCGTTTACAATAACATTTTTCTCATATATTGAAGATTCGGAAGTAAAGTTTGTGATACCGTTGTCTGTCATTCTTCCAACAACCTTATTAACGTTCATAATTTCCGTTAAAAATGTTTTATCTTCATAGGATTCATAAGTTGTTTTGTCGCCAACTGTTGTGGTATAAAGCATTTCAACGTCAAAAGCATTTACCAAAATTTTGGCAACCTCCGCTCTTGTTACTTCACCGTAGTTTGTAATGCCGGAAGAAATTCCGAGCTCACGAGCAACGCTGATATAGCCGTTTGGATAACCTCCCTTAATATCAGCTTTAACTCTGTAGCCGAGCATAACGGAAAGAATTTTGTAAATCTGAGGTGCTGTCAATTTATCGTCTGGCGCAAACTGTGTTTCGGAAACACCGTCCATATATCCCAAGGAATAAACGGTATTAACAGCATCGTAAGCCCAATGTGAAGAATCAACATCGGAAAATCTGGGTTCAGCTTCTTCGCCGTAATCTGTTATAACGCCCATTTCAGTTTCCTGATCTTTGAAATACAAATCGTTCCACTCTTTTTGGCTGTCTGTTTCCACTTTATAAATATTTGCGATAATTTGTGCAAATTCCGCTCTTGTTACATTGTTGTCGGGCAAAAATGTGCCATCATCATAGCCTTCCATAAGCCCCAAGCTTGAAACCAAAAGAACATCGGAATCAACTGTGTCCGTATAGCTTGCCGTAGCTGTGGGAATGCAAACAAACAACATCAACAATGCAAGAATTAATGATAATGTTTTTTTCATATTTCTATCTCCTTTTATCTAAAAAAGCTTAACGTTGAATAAACAAGTCAAATATTTTTGCCATCTGCGCACGAGTGCAGAAATCGTTCGGTTTAAATGTATTGTCTGTAAAACCGTTTACTATTCCGCAAGAATTCATATATGAAACCGCTGCTTTTGCATAATCTGCAATTTCACTTGAATCCGCAAAAGACAAATCCGCATTTACAGTGTCATTTTTAAGTCTGTAAAGGATTGTACACAAATCCTGTCTTGTGATTTTTTCGTCACCACCGAAATATGTATCCGTTATTCCGCTAACAAGTTTATTTTCATAGCAAGCAACAACGTAATCCTCATACCATTTTCCACTTACATCTTCAAAAGGATTTTCGCCTTTTCTTTCCAATTTGTAAGCCACGCATACCATTTTTGCAACTTCGCCTCTTGTTACATATCCGTCAGGGTCAAATTCTTTGTTTTCTTTTCCGGAAACAATTCCTTTTTTGTAAAGAGAAACAATGTTGTCATAAGCCCAATGTGCTTTATTTACATCTGCAAATATTTCGCTCGGTGCAACTGTAGTTCCACCCTGCGGTGTGCTTGGTGTAACGTTTCCGCTTACGGAGAATGAACCGGAAGATGAACCGCTACCACCACCTGTACCGCCTATGCTTCCTGCAGGTGTTTGAGGTGTTTGTACAATATTTACCGAATCAACAAAAGCTTTTACGCTTGCAACGTCTGTAAAGTTTCCTCTGTTGTCTGCAATTTTTTGAGCAAAAGCATCTTTTGATGTTGTAGTTGTATATTTTGTAACGTCTGTGCCTACAGCTGTTGCATTTTTGTCTGTAAGTACAGCTGAAACATAACCTGTTCCCAAAGAAACCGGATAGTTGAGTGCTTCAACAAAAATTTTCTTTCCAAGCTCGTTGTAAAGGTCGGAAACACCGTTAAAATCTTTGTTCAAAAGGTCTTTCACAATCTTTTCCTTACCGTTCAACGAAACATTGTTGTTAAATACATCGTAGAGTGTAACTCCGTTTGTATCGATTTTTGAATATTCCATTATATCCGCAAAAAGGAGCTTTCCGTTTTTGAAAATGCTGTCGATTTTGCTTTCTTTAAACGCTGCCATAATAGCACTTTGTTTCAAAACCTTTTGTGTGAGTTCAAGGTCGTTTTTCAAATCGTCTGCATTGTATTCACTCAAAACGCTTATGATAGCTTTTGCAAAAGCTTCATCGGAAACAGCTTGTACAGGCTCAAAATCAAGTGCCAAGGTTTTAACAACCTTTGAAACCGTAAGCTTTTCGCCGTTGAATGTGCCGTTTGTAATGTCTGTTACGTCCGTTGCGTTTGCCAAATATTCAATAAGGTCTGTTCTTTCTGTTTTTGTTGCATAATATACTTCGTTTGCCAAAACCACAGGTGCGTTAAAATCGTCACCGCCCAATGTAAGCTTCATATTAAATGCACTTGTGTAAACACTTTCAGGCAAAACTATTTCATATTTGAAATATCCGTCCTTATTCGTTTTTACGCTTCCGAAATATACATCTTTGTTGTTTTTGTCGTCAAATATTTTAATATTAACAATTTTATTTTCTTCTTTTGATGGTGTAAAGCCCTCTAAAGTAAGTGTATTTGTGTCAATATTGAACTGCGGTGCATTGTAATTTGCATCTTCGTTTGTTTCCGCTGTGATTTTTCCAATGTTTGTGTTGTTTGAAACAAGCTTAAAGTTATTGTCGAAAACATAGTTGTAAACACTTGAATTTTCACGTTCTGACACTGAAATACCCAAATTATTAACTACTCCCGAACCGGTATTCACCGCTTTTTCGCTGTCTGCACCGTAAACTGTTTTTCCGTCATTGCCAACAACCACACTTGTTGCCGTGAAATCTGCATTATCGTCGGAATTGTTTACAAGAGTTTTGTTTGCGTAGTCGTATGTAACATAATCGGGAACTGTATAGCTGTATTCATAATCAGCACCCAATGTCATTGAGGTGTTACTCTTAACGGGAAGTGTATTCAAAACCTTAAAATTATACTTATCACCGCCGTTTTGTGTAACGTCAATTGTAATTTCGGCACTAAGATTATCATTTGCAACTTTTACGTCAAAATCAACTGCTTCATCGCCTTTTGTTACTGTAATGTTTCTTGCAACGTCGGTTGCCGGTACACTGAATTTGATTGTTGATTTAATCTGATTTTTGCTTACTCTCTTTGTTCCGCTTGTTAAAGTCAAAATAAGAGTTTTCATTTCCAAAATTTTGGAAACACCACTTTCACCGAAAACATCGTTAGGATTCAATCCTCTTGCAATAACACCGTTGTAACAATTAACGATATTTTTCATTTTATCCAAATTGGAAGCAGTATAATCCGTTTCTGTAAAGTCTTTAACTTCATTCCAAGCAGGAGTAACAATATCGCCTAAAAATTCCGCATTTTTAACGGGGATTTCAGACATAGCCAAAACAACTGACGGTCCGTAACCTACTACACAGTTATTTTCAACACTTTCAATCGTCTTTCCGTTTGTAGGAATTGCAGAAACCATCAAAACAGATGTATGTATATCAGGGTGGCTGGAGCTCCAACTACCGACAGCTGTTTTTAAAACAGTATTATCCGAGGCACCATTACCAACATAAACTCTTGCGGTTTGTCCCATATTTAAAGCACAATTACTTACATGAGCACCTGCCCAATTATAAGCTATTGAATGTGCACTGGTTGTTCCGTCTGTATATTTTACTGTATAAGCACTACTGAAACTACCTCTTCCAACCACGCTAAGCACCAACAAATATTTTGAAGGCATACCGCTAAATACACTGCCTTTTTCGTCATAATTGAATGTTATTATCTGTCTTGAACCTTCCACATAAACATTTTCATCAAAAACAACCGCATTATTCTGCTGTTTTGTAATTTTTGACAAATCAAAAGGTGTAGACGATACATAGCTGTCAATTTCGTCCTGTGTTGCTAAAGTATTTGCCGAATATATTTTTGCTTTTGAATCGGAAAATAAAATTCCGTTTTTCAAACTCGGTTCAACTGTTGATAAATCCAAACCTGTTTGGTTATACAAAGTCAAATTGGCATTTTTTGTATCGGGGCTTACTTTTTCTTTAAATCCCCACGAACTGTCAACTGTTTCGCCTACATTTGCGAAAATGTCTCTGTTGAAGTAGGAAGTTAAGTCTACCATATAGGCAGATTCCGATTTTTTATAAGCTTCATAATTGTCATACAAATATTTAAGTGTATTAACCTTTGCTTCGTTGTCCGCTGTTACAAAATCGGACTGAAAATTGGAATTAAAGTAATTTTCATTTTCAAAAAATGCTTTAATTGCATTAAATTCGCTGTCTGTTAAGGTTTCAACGGTTTTTGTTCCGCTGGCTGTGTAAACGCTTTCCAAATCAACGTCAAAAGCTGTTTTATTTTGGTATGCAACATATTTTGTTTTAAGGTCAACAAATTTTGCTTTATCCGAAACATTGATTTCAGCCAAATCTACATTAACGCCTTTTGTTTCCCAATATTTTGCAATCGGGTCAAGCTTTGTGTTAAGCGTTTCAACAGCTGTATATTTTTCAATAAGTCCGTTAAGTGCCGTTAAGTCATCATTTGTATAGGATTTATATGCATCTGCTTCCGCATCAACATATTTTGACGGATTGAGAGCGTCAATTTCCTCTTTCAACGCTTGTTTTTCCTTTTTCAAATTAAGGCAATCGTTAAGCATTTCAAGTCTTTCGATTTCGCTGACAATTCCTCTTTCGTTAAGTGTATTTTTAACTTCTTCCGAAAGTCCGACTTCATTTCCCGCAAGCACATCGGGAACTATTGCATTAAGATATGAAACAAGTGTTGCAATATCGGAATAATCGGTAATAACGGTGTTTGGATTTGCATCCTTATATTTTGGATAAATATTGTTTACGCCTTTACCGATGTTTGAAGCCCATTCGCTTTCTGTGTAATACAAAACCGAAACCGCAGAAACGTGGTATGGGTTTGTGCTGTTTGCTTTAAATGTAATTTTGTCTATTTGGTTCGGGTCGATTTCAAATGTATACGCATTCATATACACGTCCGCACCCTCTGCAACCTTAAATTTGTTACTTATCCCTGAAGATTTAACAAGTGATTTTCCTGCAGAAGCATTTAAAGTTCCTTGCTCTGTAACAGGCAAAACGGAAATTGTTTTTTCAGTTTTGTTTGTGCCGTCCTTATATGTAACGCTTACCGTTACATCAGATGCACTGCCTAAAGTACCTGCAACAAAACCGATTGCTTTTGCTTTCGGGTTATAGCTTCCGATTGGGGAAGGTGCAGGAATATTTTCCACAGTAACATCGTCTGAAGAAACATATACACTGTCATTTTCTCCAAAGTCATTAGCTGTCAATGAATAGCTGATGTCACCTATTTTGCTTATTGATGTAATATTATCTTTATTAACCATATAAGCTAACGGTTTACCTGTGTAATAGCCATCTTTCTTATCAATTACAAAATCATAATTGAAATGTGACGAAATGTCAATTGTTTGGCTCATATCGTCCCCCTCGGCAAAAGTTGCTGTGGGCAATATAAGCATTGCAAAAATTAAAAGTAAACTAAGATATTTTTTCATAAAAAGTTCCCTTTCTTTTTTTAAATTTTTTGTTTTAAAGACATACTTGTCTAAAAATCAAATCCGTTTTTAAAACAAAAAACGAATTTTCTGTTCTTCATTTTTCAAATTATGCCCCCAACGGCTTATAAAAAAGCCGTTGGGAATACATAAAATTACATTATTTTACAAATGTTGCTATAGGACTTAAAGAGTCAAGAGATTTCCAAACGAAAAGCTTATATGATGTTGCTTTATCGTTTATAGGCAATTCAATTGAATCATTAATTTCATTTCCCGTAACATTGAAGTTCTTTGTTTCGGAGCATTTATAATCTTCCAATTTCTGTCCGTTATCGCTGTATGCACCGATTATAAGAACATACGTTGTATTGTCGGCTGATGTATTTGCAAGTGTTACATTTGCACGTACTTTTCCGTCTTTTTCTTCAAAAGTATTTTCAACGTAAAACTCTTTGTCACCGAATTTCAAAACAGACTGTGCTTGTTTGTTTAAATTAACCGCCTTATTATAAAGTTCATTATCGTCAAGATATCCTCTATCACAAAGTTCGATTGTAGCTACAGAAGCATTTATAACAGCTGCTGCATTATCTTTTGTAACAGTTGGAAGAGAATCTCCGAAGAACATCTCGGCAGTTTCAAACAATGTGTCAAAGTTTGCCGGAATTTCTGTCATAGCCAAAACAGGTGTTACACCGTAGAGAGCGTGAGCTTTATTGGAAATGCTTTTAATTGTTTTTCCGTTTGTAGGAATTACGGAAGTAAGCAACACATTTCTGTTCAATTGATTATAATTATACTCCTTTGAAGCCACAACTTTACCGTTTTCGTCAACAGAAACATTCGGTCCAACATTTAAAGTATATTGACTGGTATCGAAATTTCCAGTCCATGGGTACTCAATTTTAAATTCTTCTGTAGTACCGTCTGTAAATGTTATTGTATAGAACTCAATCTGTGTTCCGTTAGAAACCGAACTGAGAACTGCCAAATATTTTGACGGTTTACCGCTGAATACATTTTCACCTTTTGCATTTTTCTCTATTTCAACGGTTGTGTTTACAACAGTCTCATAGCAAGAAGCATCGTGTACAATTGCGTTTTTGCCTTCTTCAATGTGCGACAAATCGAAAGGTGTTGACAATGCATAATTTCTTACAACTTCATCGGTTGCAAGAGTAGCGTTTTTGTAAGCAACGACAGGTGCAACCTTATCGGAAGACAAAACTCCCTCTGAATTTAAAGCACCTTTAACAGTATCAAGATTTATACCTATTGTTTTTACAAATTGATTATAGCTTGAATTTTCATTTTTTGATCCGTCAGCAAGTTTTTCTTTATAACCCCAAGTGCTATCAACTGTTTCGCCTACATTTGCGAAAATGTCTCTATTGAATGAGTTTGACAAGTCTACCATATATGGTTTAACGCCATTATACTGTTTTGAAAGCTTTTCGATTTTTGCTTTTGTTTCGGCACTCAATTCATAACCGCCATTTTCAAGATATGTTGCAAGCTCAATTGCTTTTTTCGCATTTTCTTGATCTTGAAGAGTTATAATATCGCCGTTAGAATTGTCGTCACTTACCATTGCATTCAAAGTTGTTTCAAGCTCTGCTTCCTTATCGTTCAAAGCTGTAACCTTTGTTACCTCTGTCATAGC
>CAYPIJ010000001.1:28244-47363 GCA_964410755.1 uncultured Oscillospiraceae bacterium
CCCCAATCGCTACCAACAGTTTCGCCTACTTTTGCAAAAATATCTCTGTTGAAATAACTTGACAAGTCAACCATGTGTGTAAATACAGAAAGCTGTTTTTTGTATTTTTCAACTTTGCTTGTAACATTTGAATCCAACGCAATACCTAAACCTGTAAGATGTTCAGCACTTGCAACAGCTTTTTTCGCTTTCAAATATGATTCGCTGTCTGTAATGTTATCAAGCGTGCTTGTTGTTGTCGTCAATTCGTCTATTTCAGATTCAAATTGAGCTTTCATATCGGCATCGTTAAGCAATACTTCTGTCATTGCCAAAATTGACATCGGTCCGTAAGCAGTTATATAGTTATTTGAAACACTTTTAATGGTATTACCATTTGTTGGAATTGCAGAAACAACCAAAACTGATGTGTTAGCAAAAGGATGACTTCCGCTAGCCCAGTTTCCTTTATTTGCTCCCAAAACCTTATTGTCTGTAGAAGCTTTCGCAACGTAAACTCTTTGTCCTGCATTTAAAGCACAATTACTTTCATAAACACCTGACCAACTGTAATTTACATTGAGTGTACTTTTTGTTCCGTCTGTATATGTTAATGTGTAATCACTTATAGAATTACCTCTTCCGACTACACTAAGTACCAATAAATATTTTGACGGTTTACCACTAAATACAGTTCCGTTAGCATTTTGCTCAACGGTAATTGTTTCTCTTGAACCTTCAACATAAACGTTATCTTCAAAAACAATTGCATTATTTTGATTTCCCGAAACCTTTGACAAATCGAAAGGTGTAGCTGAAACATAACTGTGAACATCTTCTTGTGTTGAAAGATTATCCTTTGAAATTATATTAGTTTTTGAATCTGAGAATAAAATTCCATTTTTTAAGCTTGACACGATATTTGTCAAATTCAAACCTGTATGTTCAAGTAATGTCTGATTGTTTAAATTAACTACAGGATCTAAACCTACCTTTTCTTTGAATCCCCAATTACTGTCAACAACATCTCCAACGTTGGCAAAAATGTCTCTATTGAATGCGCTTGTTAAATCTACCATGTGTGTTTTTCCGTAATCGGTTGTGGTAGAATCAGCCGAAGCACTAATGCATAAAGCAGGAACTAAAGTTAAACAAAAGATGAGCATTAGTGAAAGTATTTTCTTTTTCATAAAAATATCTCCCTTTTTATTAATTTATTTTATTTTTTTGTTTTCAAAAATTCGTCAACCTGGCGTTGCAATTCTTTTATAAGCTTATCTCTGCCTGCGATTTTCATTTTGTTCATAGCTTCTTTATATGTAGCGTCCCAATCTTCAACAGAACCTGACATAAGTCTGTCGTTATATTCAGCAATTGTTGAAGATACCTGGCTCCATTCTGTTTCAACAGCGGAAAGGTCGAACTGTATTCCTGCGATAGGTGACGGAATCATATTTGCGTTCCAATCGTTGAATACGTAATCGTTCCAGCCCTCAGGGTCGGATTCTGTTTCAAACGCGGAAGCTGTGTTACCGACAATCCATTTATTAAGACCGTAAGCACCGTCTTGCGATGTTGAGTAGCCTGTAGCTTTAATTCTGTCGTCGCTGATTTTGTCATAGTGAGTTCCCTCAATACCGAATACAAGAGTTCTATACAAATCTTTACCTTTTTCTGTGTTCATAAGGTCGAGGAGTTTCATAGCCGCAACGGGGTGTTTACTTGATGTGGTAATACCGTTACCGCCTGCACCTGAACCTGTTTGACCTCTGAAGTATTTGTCACCTTGAAGAACAACAACTTCTTCCCCTGGATTTACACCTGTGTTAAGGTTGCTATTGATGTATTTGTGCCATTGATGGAGCTGAACATCGTAGTGACCTTGAGACAATTCGGCAGACAAAACGTCTTTTCTTATAAGACCTTTTTTATACCAGTCAACCATTCTTTTTGAGTATGTTTTGTAAACATCTCTTTCAAGCAAGGTTTCAACTTTAACGTTATCTCCGTCATATCTGTAGAGGAAATTGATGGAGTCGTTGATGTAGCCGTAACCTTTATGAGTCCATGTTTCAGTTGGCTTGAATCCCAAATTGAGTTTTCCGTCTGCTTTAAGTTTGAGCATATAATCTTCGAGCATATCGAGAGTTTTGTCGTTTAAAGTTTCAGAGGAAAGCATCTGATTTTGCAATGCATCTTGGTCGAGATATTTGTCGGCATTAGCTTTGTCGAATTTATATCCCCACATAGGCATAGCCATTTGCTGATAGATAGGAATGGTGTACTGTTTACCGTCAATTTTTGTCAAGTCCATTACCCAATCGGGAATTTCCTTTCTGATATCGGGTGCATACTCGTCGATAAGGTCGTCAAGTTCGATAAATGATTCGTTTTTTCTTACCTCATCTTTAAAACTGAGACCGTAAGTTTGCAAAATGTCGATTTGCTCATCGCCTGTTTGCATAAGCATAACCTTTTGTGTATAATCCGAACCGGGGATTACCACCATTTCCAAATTTACGTTTTCGAGGCCCTTATATTTTTTCAAGTCCTCGTTTACTTTTGCCCAAACAGTATCTGAATCTGATTGAGTTCCGGGTCCTTGCATTACCCACACAAGGTCCGCACTTTCATTTTCGGCGGTGTCTTTGTTTCCGCCTTGACATCCTGCCATACCAACAACCATTGTACCTGCAACGGCTAAAGTAAGCAGTTTTTTAGCTTTTTCGTTTTTCATAAGCTTTTTGTCCTTTCTTTTTGTATATATTATTATTTTTTTTTACAAATTTGTTTTCACGCAATAACACATTGCTGTCATTTCGACCTAAGGCTCCCTTGCCTAAAGTGAGCTGTCACCACGTAGTGCGTGACTGAGGGATTCTTTGTTACACAAAGTAAATTCATTTTTCTTTACTTTGGTGATTATCCCCCCTGAAAACCTACGGTTTTCTTCCCCCCCTTTAGGCAAGGGGGGCTTTTTAGACGGATAATATCCGTCTTATCATGTCATTTCGAGCGTAGCCGAGAAATCCCATTTGTATAATGTATGCACAATCACAGGCTTCTCCTTGAGGAGAGGCTCTGCCGTCAGGCGGTGGTGAGGTGTAGCCATGTTAATGGCGTTTTGTTACACAAATTAATTTTTAGTTAGTTTATGTTTAAATTAACGGTTGCCTAAAGCAACCTACACCTCATCTTGCTCACTCTGTTCGCTTTCTTCCCCTCAAGGGGAAGACTTTACTTTGTACCAACATATTGGCTAAACTTGGGGGATTTCTCCGCTCACTACGTTCGGTCGAAATGACAAACATTTTTTTAAATTAACCTTTTATGCTTCCGATTGTTAAGCCTGCGGCAAAATATTTCTGGAAGAATGGGAAAATTATCATCATAGGACCTGCTGCCAAAATAGCCATTGCATAACGCATTGTTTCCGTCGGCGGTTCCTGATCAATCATAACCATAGAGCCTTGTTTTGCCAAAGAATTAAGATATTCCGCTTCACGCAAAATTCTTTGGAGCAAATATTGCAAGGAATATAAATTCGACTTTGTAACATAGAGCATTGATGTGTTCCAATCGTTCCATTTTCCTATTAAATACATAAATCCCAAAGACGCCAAAACAGGAGTGGAAAGTGGCAAGATTATCTGAATAAAAATTCTTATTTCGCTTGCACCGTCAATTTTTGCCGCTTCAACAAGTCCGTCGGGGAGCCCCTGGAAAAACGTTCTCATTATGAATATGTCCCATGCGGCAACAAGACCGGGAATTATGTAAATCCAAATGGTGTTATTCAAATGCAAATATTTTGTATTGAGAAGATAGGCAGGTACCATACCGCCCGAAAAGAGCATTGTGAAGAACATATACATGGTAACAGGCTTTTTAAGCTTGTAGTTGGTTCTGGAAAGCGGATATGCCGCCAAAGCCTTTACAAGGATTGAAAGCACCGTTGCAACAACGGAAAATATAATTGTTACTTTGTATGAATCTATAAGCTGTTTCGGGTTGGATAAAACCGCTTTATATCCGTCAAAACCGATTTCTTTGGGAAACAGCGAATAACCGTATTTTGTTATTGCCGCTTCTGAGGAAATTGAAATTGAAATCATAAGTATAAGGGGTAAAATATAGGTCAAGCTTACTACTATAAAGAATGCATTAAGCCAAATCTGTCCCCACTGAATCTTTTTTTTCTTAGTCATTTTTTAATTCACCTTTCATTCTGTTAAAATTCGTTTAAAATAAGCTGTCCTCGGGACTGATTTTCTTTACAATAAGATTAACCGTTACAATAAGGAATGTTCCTACAGCCGATTGCAACAAGCCTATTGCGGAAGATTTTGCCATATCACCTCCCAGCAATGCTCTGAAAGTGTATGTATTGATAATATCCGTTGTGGGATAAAGAGTTGTTACATTTCTCGGCACTTGGTAGAAAAGACCGAAATCTCCGCTGAAAATGCTTCCCAAAGCAAGAATTGTTTGAATAATAATGAGGGAAGTAATTTCGGGAAGTGCAATGTTCCATGTTTGCTGGAGTTTTGATGCACCGTCGATTTTAGCAGCTTCGAAAAGTTCGGGGTTGATACCCATAAGAGCGGCATAGTAAATAATTGAACTGTAGCCCACGCATTGCCACAAGTGAACAAAGGTCAAAATAAAGGGCCAAGCCCCCGGCTTTGCATACCAGTCAATTGGAGAACCGCCACAAGCTTCTATAAGTTGGTTCACTATACCCGATGCAGGATTTAAAAGTGCGTAAACTATAAAGGATATAAGAACTATTGACATAAATTTTGGAAGTATCATTATGGTGTTATAGGTTTTTACAAGCCATCTTTTGGTAAGGTTGTATAAAAGAAGGGCAATTATAACAGCACCTGCCGTTCCCAAAATCAAAAACGTTATGTTGTATAAAAGGGTATTTCTTATTATTCTTGCGGCATCTTGCGACGCAAAGAAAAATTCAAAGTTTTTAAGTCCCACCCAGGGGCTTCCCAAAATACCTTTTCTCGGTGTGAAATCCTTAAAAGCAATGATTACACCATACATGGGTATGTAGCAAAATACGAAAAACAATATAATTGCAGGGAGTTGCAACATAAATAATTGTATATTATCTCCGATTGTGCCTTTCATTCTGATTTGTTTCGTTTTCTTTCTCATTTTTGAAAATTCACTCCTTAAATTTTTATTCCTATTTATATTTTAAATGATATTGAACAAGTTTTCAAGTCTAAAATTGTACTATAGGTACAAAATGAGCTTTTTCAACTTTTGTTTGGGCAGATGAAAGTAATTTTTGTACCTTTGTCGACTTCACTTTCGATTTCAAGCTGATTGTCATTTCCATATAAAAGCTTTAAACGGCTGTTTACGTTTAAAAGACCTATATGGTTCTCGGCAATTTTCGGTAAACGTTTAAGCTCTTCTCTTATATTTTGCAATTTATCTTCGGAAATTCCGTAACCGTTATCGGAAATTTCAATTTTCAAACCGTCGTTTTCTTCCACAATAAAAACTTTTATTATACCTTTACGTTTTAAGTTTTTTATGCCGTAGCGGAAAGCATTTTCCAAAATCGGTTGAATACACATTTTTATAACAGTCTTGCTCATACAGCTTTCGTCTGCAATAACCTCGTATGAAAAGGAATCTTCAAAACGGACAGCCATAATTCTGATATATTCTTCAACAAACTCAAGTTCTTCTGCCAAAGGAACAACCATAGGCTCGGTTTTCAAGCTGTAGCGAATAAGCTTCGACAAAGAAAGTATACTTTGCGATGCCTTGTTTCCTCGTCCTGCCAGGTCATCTGTCAAAAGATAGAGAACATTCAACGTGTTAAACATAAAATGTGGATTTATTTGCCATTGTAAAGCACTGAGCTGGGCATAATTTAAATTTTCCATTTTTTCGTTTAATTCTCGGTAAAGATTTTTGTCTGTTACGCAAACGCTGAAAATTTTATCGGCAATTCTTTTTGTATTAACGTCGTTTGACAAATATTTTCTCGATTCTTCCGAATAGGGGTCGTCCAAAATTTTACCTATTTCCTGAATCGGTTTATATGTGGTTTCTGCAATTTTAAAGGCTATAAGTGAAAATACCACAATAAACAGCAAAATAATGAAAATTATATGCACATAGGTGAAAACAATGTCTGATTTATAGCTTTCCAAAGGAAGAACATAGAAGTAGCTGAAATTGGAAAATTGGGACTTGATTTTCGCAACACCCCAATAAGTTCCGTCAACCTTGAATATGCCGTCTTCTTTCAAAATTAACTTTTCCGCCACATCGGAATAGCTTTTTGCCTTTTTCCCCAAAAGGATTTCTTTTGTGTCGTTTTGAACAATAAAAGAAAAGCCTTCGTTTTTTATAACCGACATATAGCGAGACATATCCACATTTACAACGATAACACCGTCTTTGTTTTCACGAGCAACGTGGTACAAAAACGTTAAAACGGATTTGTCCATTGAAACATTTCTTATATATGTTTTAAACTCCGTTTTCTTTGAATTTTTATATTCGTCAATCCAAGATTTATCGTTAAAAGATTCATATAAAACTGTACCTTCGTCGGTTATGACTTCGTCCCGATATTTACTGTAAATATATATCGAATCAATGTTTGGATTCATGGATACTGTATTTCGCAATTTTGAGCGAATTTCGGCACTTGTATTGTAGTAGTACCTGTCGGTAACAGCCTCTCCGAACACCGAATACAACTCGGTAAACTGAGTGATTGTTTTCACTTGAGTTATAACAACGTCAATCATATCTTCACTCAAAACGTACATAGCCTCACATCCACTTCTTACGTTTTCTTTAATAGCTCTTTCGTTTTCGTCAATTGATTTTTCGCATATCACCACTCCGAAAAAAATTGCAATTATTAAAAACAAGGTTATAAGCAAAATAACAATTCGATGAAAAAAGTTACCTTTGTCCCTAACGGGAATTTTTTCAAATATGTCCATCGGGTACCTCCTTGCTTTCAAATTTTTCCGGTAATTTCAAAACACGTCTTAAATATTCCGTGGGAGTATATCCGTAGTACATTTTAAATACACGAAAGAAATATTTCGGATTTTGATAGCCGACCATTTCCGCAATTCTCGTAACGTTGTATTTGTCAAGCTTCATAAGTCTTACGGCATTTTCCATTCTTACTTTTAAAAGGTAGTCACTAAAGCTTTCGCCGGTATAAATTTTGAAATTTTTTGTAAAGTAAGAGGAAGAAAAGTAAGCCGCCTTTGCAACGTCGTCACGCAAAAGGTTTTTATCGTAATTTTCTTGAATGTATTTCTTTGCCCGCTCAATTGAAATGAAAATATTGTCGTCCATATTTTCTGTATCTTCGTTATTTTCCAAAACAGCATTATATTTTTCCAAAAGGCTGTCGTCGGAAAGGTCAACATCGTCCTCTGTTTCCAAGCCAAACTTAAACAAAATATTTTTGAAGCTTTCCCAAGAATGTTCATTTTCACGAGCATTCACAAAAATCTTTTTCGCTTCCGAATAATTTTTCTTTTTTATGTTGAGTATAAAAGAAAAGGCAGGCTTTTCCGTATCGGCAACTTCTTTTTTACGTTGTGGGATTTCTTTAATATTTTTAAATTTCTCAATTCTTTTATACAAATTCACAGATACATTGGAAATCGCTTCGATTTTTTTAACAAGGTCTGCATAATCCGTTTTTCTGCCGTTATGGAAAATAAGATATTCAAAATATCCGTTTTCGGAACGAATACAAAAAGCATACCGATTTTCCAAAAATCCAATAACAAGATTATTCAGTGCGGACAGAAAAGAATCGGCACCGTAATACCATTTATCTGCCAAAAAGCTTTCGTAATCGTCAACCTTCAGTAAAATTATATCACACGGCGTATTTTCAAAATCAAAAGGAAATGAAACGTTTTTATAATTTTCAAATATCGCTTGATTTTTATTGTAAATATAATTTGTAAGAAATTCCGCCCTCAAAGAAGACTCTTCTCCGAAATAATCAAAAGTTTTCTTATGCTTCTTGTCAAGCTCTTCCTTGTAGGACATAATTTCTTCCGAAAGTTTGGACAAATCGAAGGGCTTTAAAAAATATTGCCTAACATTGAAGCTGATTGCTTTTTGAGCATATTCAAATTCATCATAACCGCTTAAAATAATAACGATACATTCCTTATAGGCAGCGTGAATTTTTTCCGCCAGCTCTATTCCGTCCATAAACTGCATCATTATGTCGGTAACCACAACATGAACCTCCGTTGTTTCCATAAACTCCAAAGCTGTTGTGCCGTCGTCCGCAGCATAAATATTGAAATATTCAAAAAGATCTTCCTTTAAATATTTCACAACCTTTTCACGAGTATATTTTTCATCTTCTACAACTAAAACATTATACATTTACAATTCACATCTCCTATTTTTCAACAAACTACCCTTTATTTAATTATACATTATCCACAATTACTTTTTCAAGTGCAAAATTGTATCATAGGTATAATTTAAGCTTTTTTGAAAAAATAACCGTTCAAATGCCCATATTTCGGGGGAAATATCCACTTTTTCATAAAGTAAATTCACACTGTATTATTGTCAAAAAAAGTGTAAATGTATTAAAAAATTTTCCCCATAAAAAAATCGGATACATAAGCTTTTTTTGCTTACATATCCGAAAAATTTCATTTTTATTAAAAAACTAAAAAGACGACTGCAAAAAGCAATCGTCTTTTTTGGTAGCGCATACGAGAATCGAACTCGTGTTTTAGCCTTGAGAGGGCCACGTCTTGACCGCTTGACCAATGCGCCACAACCACTACATATTATACATTATTTTTTTTGTTTTGTCAATAGTTTTTTGCTAAAAAATCCGCTATAATAAAAAAAACGGAGCAATCCTTTGGGACTACTCCGCCAAACATTTTATTTTCTTTAAAATTATTCGCCTTGCAAAGCCGCTTTTCTTGAAAGATTTACTCTTCCCTTATCGTCAATTTCAATAACTTTAACCATTATTTCGTCGCCGACAGAAACAACATCTTCAACCTTTTCAACTCTCTTTGTATCGAGCTGAGAAATGTGGCACATACCCTCTTTGCCGGGCAAAACTTCAACAAATGCACCGAAATTCATTATTCTTACAACTTTACCTCTGTAAATTTCTCCAACTTCCGGATCTTTTACAATAGCATTGATTTGGTTAAGTGCTTCGTAAGCATTTTTCGGGTCAACGGCACAAATAAATACATTACCGTCTTCTTCGATGTCGATTTTAGCGCCTGTTTCCGCAACGATTTTCTGAATAACTTTTCCTCCCGGTCCGATTACTTCTCTAATCTTTTCAACATCAATCTTTGTTGAAATCATTTTAGGAGCATACTGAGAAACTTCTTCTCTCGGTTCCGAAATACAAGGGAGCATAACTTCGTTCAATATCTGAAGTCTCCCTCTTCTTGTAACTTCAAATGCTTCTTCAATTATATCATAGGTAAGACCATCAATTTTTATATCAACCTGAATAGCTGTGATACCTTTTTCAGTACCGCCAACCTTAAAGTCCATATCTCCGAAAAAGTCTTCAATTCCCTGCAAGTCCATAAATACTTTATGCTGTTTTCCCTCGTCCCAAGTTACAAGACCTGTTGAAATACCTGCAACGGGAGCTTTGATGGGAACACCTGCGTCCATAAGTGCAAGTGTACTTCCGCAAATACTGCCCTGTGAAGTTGAACCGTTTGAGCTCAAAACCTCGGAAACAAGTCTGTAGGAATAAGGAAATTCTTCAACGGAAGGAATAACAGGCAACAAAGCTCTTTCAGCCAACGCACCGTGACCGATTTCACGTCTTCCCGGTCCTCTTGAAGGACGAGCTTCACCAACGGAGTATGATGGGAAGTTATATTGATGCATATAACGTTTTCCTTCTTCTTCGTCAATACCGTCCAAAAACTGTTGTTCGTTTACAGCACCCAAAGTAGCAACTGTAAGAACTTGAGTTAAACCTCTTGTGAAAAGGCCTGTTCCGTGTGTACGTGGAAGAACGCCAACTTCGGCACTTAAAGGTCTGATTTCGTCCATTGTTCTGCCGTCAACACGTTTTCCTTTAACAAGCCATTCTCTTACTATTGTTTTTTGGAGCTTGTAAAGGCATTCCCCTACCATAGACATATCAACATCTTCGTCTTCCGCAAAGCTTTCTTTAACTTCTTTGCAAACTGCGTTTACGTTGTCGTCTCTTGTAGGTTTAAAAGGCTCGTCCAAAGCTTTTTCAAGCTTTTCTCTTGCCATATCGGAAATTTTATCAAATAAATCGTGGTCAACCTCGCAAGAAGCGTATTCAAATTTCGGTTTTCCGATTTCTGCCTGAATTTCGTTTATAAATTCACACATTTTCTTAATTTCTTTATGACCTTCTTTTATAGCTTCAAGCATTTTTGCTTCGGGAACCTGGTTTGCACCGGCTTCAATCATAACGATTTTTTCAAGTGAGCCTGCAACCGTAAGATCGAGGTCTGACTTTTCTCTTTGCTCGCAAGTAGGATTAATGATAAGTTCACCGTCAACAAGACCAACGTTTACGGAAGCAACCGGTCCGTTGAAAGGAATATCGGAAATAGCAAGTGAAATTGCAGTTCCCAAAAATGCGGCAATCTGAGGGTCATTGTCCTGCTCAACAGACAAAACGGTTGCAACAACAACAACGTCGTTTCTCAAATCCTTTGGGAACAAAGGACGGATAGGTCTGTCGATAACACGAGATGCAAGAATTGCCTTGTCACTGGGTTTACCCTCTCTTTTAAGAAATCCTCCGGGAATTTTACCCACGGAATACAATTTTTCTTCGTAATCTACAGAAAGAGGGAAAAAGTCGATGCCTTCTCTCGGCTCTTTCGATGCCGTAATGTTTACCATTACAACCGTGTCGCCATATCTTACAACGCAAGAACCGTTTGTAAGAGTAGCAATTTTGCCTGTTTCAACCACTAATGGTCTACCTGCAAATGTTGTTTCAAAAACTCTCATTTTGTTTCTCCTTTTTAAAAAATATTTATTTAAAAAGACGTCGGGATATAGCATTTGAAAAGAAATAAACCGATATTTTAAAAATTTTACTCCTTTTCAACTGCTATCCCCAAAAATACAAGGCAAAAGCCCGAAAAAACGCCTTTTTTAACGAATTTTAACAATACTTAAAATAACACAAAAGGCAAGCTGATAAATATCATCAACTTGCCACATTATGCGAAAAAATTACTTTCTCAAGCCCAATTTCTCGATGATAGCTCTGTATCTTTCGATATCGTTTTTCATAAGATAAGCCAACAAGCCTTTTCTCTGTCCAACCATCTGGAGAAGACCTCTTCTTGAGTGGTGGTCGTTTTTGTTAGCTTTCAAATGCTCGTTCAAGTGATTGATTCTTTCTGTAAGAATAGCAATCTGAACTTCAGGTGAGCCTGTGTCTGTGGGATGAATTTTGTAAGTGTTGATGATTTCTTGTTTTCTTTCTTTAAGCATTTTAAAGAATCTCCTTTATAAAAATTTATTTGCTTGACACTGAGCGAAAGGCCAGAGATATGCTTTTTTTTAAAGCTTTATCCTTTCACTAAGCTGACAGCACTAAAATTATATCACAAATAATTCATTTTGTAAATACTTTTTTCAAAATTTTTTACTTTTTTTAATACATTTTTGAAAAATAAGCAATAATATAGTAAGGTGATTTGATGGATTTTATATTTGCGTTTACTTACGGCTTCTGCATTTATCCCTTTTTGGAAATACTTTGGCGTGGTTACACTCACGTCACAATGTGCTTTGCAGGCGGAATATGCAGCTGTATTTTATTTATGATTATGAAAGAAAACAGAGGGAATATATGGCTTAAAAGCTTTTTTTGTGCCCTTTCCATAACAATTGTGGAGCTTATTTTCGGAATAATTTTTAACCTACTGTTCAAAATGGACGTTTGGGACTATTCCGACAAGCCATTTAATTTTTTGGGACAAATTTGCTTGCCCTACTTTTTTATATGGTATTTTCTCTCTTTTGCCCTTACGTGGCTGTATAAAACAATGAAAAAAATTACAAGCTGAAAAAAATCGGAGGTAATATTTTGAAGGTACAAGATATTATGACAAAAAATGTTCTTTTTGTAAAGGAAAACACCCCCATAAGGGAAATTGCGGAAATTATGAAAGAAAACGACATAGGTTCCCTTCCCGTTTGCAACAAAAACAAAGAAATATTGGGAATTATTACCGACAGAGACATTGTAATTCGCGGAATTTGTTCAAAAAAAACGGTAAAAGACATTTTCGCAAAGGAAATAATGACAGAAAAAATAATAACCGTTTCACCTTTTACCGATTTGGACGATGCCTTTTCCATCATGTCGGATTTACAAGTTCGCCGTCTTCCCGTTGTAAATAAAAAGCAACTTATCGGAATGCTTACAATGGGCGACCTTTCCCAAGCAGTTGATTACTCCTTTGAAATATCGGAAGCACTCTTCCAAGTTTGCAAAGGCTGCGAAAAAAGCCTTTTTTAGAATATTTTCAAGCTTTTTTCGCAAACCTGTTTTTTTATACTTTATAAGTCCTGTTTCAAGTGCATAATAAAGTGCAAAATCCTGGTCATTTGCCCATTCGTCGTATATTTCTCCGAAAGTTTCGCCCAATCTGAACGGATACAAATATGCCGCAGAACCTTTTCCGTCATCGGTAAAAAGGCACATACAATTTCGCATACATTCCTCCGCCATTTTTAAATAACGTTTTTCCTTTGTCACTCTGTAATAATCATTAAATGAACGAGCAGACAAACAGCTCCAATAATGGGGAAAAGTATCTCCGTTTGTCATAAACTTTCCAAACCAAAAATCGTCCCAATATCTTATGGGAATTTCACAAAGGTGAAAGCTTGGCTGATGTTCCGAAAATCTTTCCAAAATTTCAACGTGGCACTTAGCTTCACCGGCATATTTTTCGTCCTTTGTAATTTCCGCAAATTCAGATATAAACGTAGTTGCGGGCGTTACAATGGTTTGCTCGTAATTCACATCATGAGGCGGATACGATGTCTTGTTTTTAACCATATTATCCACATGAATTTTAAACATTGCAACAATTTTTTCGTAGTCATCTTTTCTGTCGGCTTTCAAAAATGCATTTGCGGTTTCTCGAATTGACACAGCGTTGGGATAGAATTCATTTCCGCCGTTTTCATAATATTTTTCATATAATTTTATGATTTCGTCAAGATATTTTTCTTCACCTGTCAATTTATATATTTCAACAAACAACATTCCTACCCAAGGAGCATTGTAAAGTCGTATCAAATTGGGATTCTTTCCTATTGTGTTGTAAACAATTCCCGTTTCTTCGTCATAAAATTCACGTTTCATAAAATCCACATATTTCATAAGAGAATTATAAAATTTTTCATTCTTTTTTGTCTGCAAATATTTGCAAATCAAAAGCGCCATTCCAATTCTTTCTCGTGAGGCATTATGGTCGGAAAATTCGTCCTCGAATATTGGGTGATTTTGCTTTGTGTCGTAAATCAAATACGCACCGTCCAAAGGACTGTTTTCTTTGTTATATTGTTGCTTATCCACAATGTAATTTATTCTGTTTTCAACCAATGCTTCAAAATCGATTTTAACAATAAAATCCGCCCATGTTTTTTTACCGTTTATTTCAACAAAAATTCGATATTCTCCTTCTTTTTCGGGCAGAAATTCAACAGCTATACCACCGTCGCACAAAGTATAGTCAAATTTTTCATTTTCCGTATAAACGCAAACATGTTCCGCTTTTTCATTGTTTTTTGCAACAAATTTAATCTTTTCACCTTTAAAAACGGTAAAATGTTCTGCCTTTATTTCAATTGCTCCGCCTATTTCAACAGCTTTTTTCATAAAATCGTCCTTGCCTGTATGTGAAAAAGCTTCCATTCAACAACAAATTCTTCACCACTTAAAATTTCGGTTTGCTCAAAATTAAGCAAAAATCTGCCTCTGGCGTTGCTGGTACAACAATCCAAAACGCTATAGTTTTTAAATGAACCTTTAGTCACAACCAACCCTAAATTATTTTCCGACACTCCCATTTTAAGTGCATCAACATAAGTTGTGTTTCCTCCGCACCATATATAAGTATTGCATCTGTGTACAAGGCAATCGTCGGCATAGGTATATTTATCGTTAAACGGTGTTTCTATTGCAAAGTTATTCTCATTCAGAAATAAAACAGTTTCCGAAATATTTTTTATCTTAATTTCCTGAACCAAACACTCGCCTTCAAACCGACTTATCACCGTAACTTCAACAAAACCGTTTGAAAAAACGGCTTTTGAATAATCTTCAAATTCTTCAAAACTTTTCACTTCGGTTTCTGCTCTTTTCACACCCTCAGCTGTCCAAAGAGTTGTTCTGTGGTGGAATTTTCCCCAAAAACCGGTATCTAAAACCCAATTCATATTATCCTTAGTCATTGCACAAAGAAATTTTCCCCATAAGTCCGCTTTTTTCATTAAACGAAACGTCAAAAATATTATTTTTCACAGGTTTTTCCTCTTTCTTTGTAAATTTTGCTTTTTTTATATCATATCTATCAACAAATGTCAATAGAAAAATTTATTTTTAAATATTTTAGTTTGGTATTCTATTGACAAATTTCGATTTTATGGTATAATATTTGTATAAGTAAAATATTTGAAAGGTAAGTATAAAAATGGCAATTGATAAAAAAATACAAGATGTAAAAGACCTCGATAAAAAAGAGGCACTTGCCAAAGCATTGGCACAAATCGACAAAAGCTTCGGAAAAGGTGCCGTTATGCGTTTGGGAGAAAATTTGAAAATGGATATTGAAGCCATTCCCACGGGAATTTTGCCCATCGACATAGCTACCGGTATCGGCGGACTTCCAAGAGGAAGAATTATTGAAATATTCGGACCTGAAAGCAGTGGTAAAACAACTGTTTCTCTCCACGTTATTGCAGAAACACAACGTAACGGCGGTGAAGTTGCATTTATCGATGCGGAGCACGCATTGGACCCCGTATATGCAAAAAATATCGGTGTTGACATTGATTCACTTTTGGTGTCTCAGCCTGACACAGGTGAACAAGCCCTTGAAATCACGGAAGCACTTGTAAGAAGTAACGCATTGGACGTAATTGTTATCGACTCCGTTGCCGCTCTTACCCCACGTCAGGAAATTGAAGGCGATATGGGAGATTCCCACATGGGACTTCATGCGCGTTTGATGTCACAAGCATTAAGAAAGCTCACAAGTGTTATCAGCCGTTCAAAAACCGTTGTTATTTTCATTAACCAGTTGAGAGAAAAAGTCGGTGTTATGTTCGGTAATCCCGAAACAACAACAGGCGGACGTGCTCTTAAATTCTATTCTTCCATGAGAATAGACGTAAGAAGAGTGGACGCAATAAAATCAGGCAGCGAATTTATAGGTAACAAAACGAAAGCAAAAATCGTAAAAAACAAAGTTGCGCCACCTTTCAAAACAGCGGAATTTGAAATTATGTTCGGTGAAGGTGTTTCAAGAGCCGCAACCCTTATAGATGCAGGTGTTGAACTTGAAATCGTTGAAAAAAGCGGTGCTTGGTATAAATACAACGAAGAAAGAATCGGTCAAGGTAAGGAAAACGCAAAGAAATTCCTTAATGAACACCCTGAAACAATGGCAGAAATTGAAGCTCTTGTTAAACAAAAAATCAAAGAAAAACAGTCCGAACCTGTGGAAAGAACAATCGAAGACGAAGACGAGGAATAAACCATGCCCGATTTACAAGAAACCAGAGATTTTTTCAAACAAGATAAATACGCTTCCCAATTAACGGGAATTGAAATTGACGAAGTCGGAAAAAATTACGCAAAATGCAGTTTGAAGCTTACGGACAATCACAACAACGCACTTGGCTTTACAATGGGCGGTGTTATGTTCACCCTTGCCGATTTTGTGTTTGCAATCGCAACAAATTCCGACGGTACAAAAACCGTTACAACTTCAAGCACAATCAACTACATTTCTTCACCCAAAGGTGAAATAATTTACGGTGAAAGCAAGCTTTTGAAAGACGGAAAAAGAAATTGCTTTTACGAAATAACCATAACAGACAATTTAAACAATTTAATTGCCGTAATTAACACAACGGGAACACACCTTTAAAAAACTTACGGCAAAAGGAGGATACTATGGACTATATTTTCGGATGCAATTATTGGGCATCAAACGCAGGCACGGAAATGTGGCGTGAATTTGACGAAAAAGCAATCAGAAAAGACCTTGAAACACTTACCGAAAACGGAATTACCCATTTGCGAGTTTTCCCAAATTGGCGTGATTTTCAGCCTGCAACACAGTTGTACGGTTGGGCGGGAACAAAAAAAGACATAGCACCCGCACAAGGTGGATTTTTTGAAAACGACAGCTACACAGACGAAAGTATGATGGATAAATTCGATACTTTTTTAAATATTTGCGAAGAATACAATTTAAAGCTTATTGTTGCAATTCTCACCGGTTGGATGAGCGGACGTCTTTTCGTTCCGCCTATTTTGGAAGAAAAAAATCTTTACACCGACCCACTTGCAATAAGACTTGAACAAAAATTTATAAAAGCTTTTGTTTCTCGCTTTAAAAATAGAGACTGCATCATAGCTTGGGGAATCGGAAACGAATGTAATTGTTTAAGCACGGCAAATCGTGACGAAGCTTCCGCTTGGACAGGAAACGTTGCCAACGCAATTAAGGCTTGCGACAGCAAAAGACCTGTAATTTCCGATATGCATGGTTTAGGAATTTCCAACGAATGGCGAATTAAAGACCAGGCAGAACATTGCGACATTCTCACAACTCACCCCTACCCTCAATTTGTACCCCATTGCTTCAAGGATGGAATGAATTCATTCAGAACCTTTATACACGCTCCTTGCGAAAACAAATATTATTCCGAAATCGGCAGAAAACCTTGCTTCAGCGAAGAAATCGGAAATTTGGGACCTATGAATTGCGATGATGAAACGGTAAGCAACTTTGTTAAGGTTTCCGTTTACCAATCCTACATAAACAAGCAACCGGGCTTTATGTGGTGGTGTGCTTGCGACCAATCTCAGCTCGACACAGCTCCCTATCAATGGACTATGCTTGAACGTGAGCTTGGAATTATGGATAAAAACGGCAATCCAAACGCTATTTTAAAAGCAATGAACGAAGCAAGCAAGAAGTTGAAGAACATACAAGGCGACCTTTCCGCACCTGAAACGGATATTGTCTGCATTACAACACAAGGGCAAGACAATTGGGGCGTTTCCTATATGGCTTATGCTCTTGCTCGTCAGGCAGGCTTAAATTTGAAGTTTGCACACTCGGAATACGGTATTCCGGACAGCGATTACTATATGTTGCCATCTGTTTGCGGTGATACTCATACATCAAAAAGAAGATATTTTGAACTTAAAGAAAAAGTTTACAACGGTGCTACTCTCTACGTTTCCAATCATGACGGTTATTTCACGGAATTTTCCGAGTTTTTCGGAATTGAAACGATAGACACAAAAATTGTAAACGAAACTCGCAGTGTAACCTTTAACGGCGAAAATTTCGCTTTAGACAGAACGTACAAACGTATTGTAAGAGAAAAAGATGCACAGGTTTTATCTCGTGACGACGAGGGAAATCCCGCAATCACAATGCATAAATACGGAAAAGGTAAGGTTATCTACCTCAATTTCCCCTTGGAGCAGTCACTTTTGGAAAAAGAGGACGTTTTTGAAGAAAATTACAGCAACATATATAAATTTATTTTCAAAGAAATTCTTGATAATAAGCCGTTCACAACAGATAATAAAAATATAGGCACATTTTACTGCGGAAATAAAGTTATTTTGCTGAATTACGCAAAAACCGAAGAAATCGTTACCCTCCCCGATAATACCAAAATCAAAATCCAACCATACGACTTTGAAATCGTTGAACTTTAATATATATAACCTAAATAAACAGTTTAACTCCTCAAATAAATTTGAGGAGTTTTTATGTAATTTTGACTTATCTTGTCATTTCGATTCGTAGGGGCGGATATTATCCGCCCGCTTTTTCTTCCCCTGTCATTTCGACTAAGGTTGCACCGCAACCGCATGGAGAAATCCACTTCATTTTCCCGTCATTTCGAGCGTAGCCGAGAAATCCCCTTCGTTTTCCTGTCATTTCGACTAAGCGGAGCGCACGGAGAAATCCCACGATTTTATTAGAGATGTTTGCACAATCACTTTCTCCTTGAGGCGAAAGTAACACACGACAGCATGCCGAATGAGGTGTAGGTTGCCAACGGAAACCGTTAATCGGGGAAAAAACTAAATTCAACGTGAATAATACAGAATAGTATAGAATAATTCCGAAAAATGTTGACAAACTATATAAAATGGTGTATAATATTCTTTGAGGCAAAGCTCTCAACAGTTTACATAGCTGGGCAGTTATGCCATCTCCTACCTTTTAAAAAGGAGGTGATGACTATGGATAAAGATTTTATAATCACATTTTTGATTTTAATATTTTTTATAATAAATTCCATAAAAAAATAACGCCCAACCAGTCAAAATAGGCGTTATTTATTGATTTAAATAAACTTATAATGGCATAACTGCTTGAGCTTTGCCTTTTGTAATTTTATTATACTACATATTTTTCTGTTTGTCAATACTTTTGACAAACTTTTTTATTTTTGTGTATTAACGGGAGGAGCAAGCCCCTCCCCTACGGTTGGGAAAAGGCGGTGCCGTTTTCTGTTTGTCATACCGACCGAGGACATAAGTCCGAGCGGAGTGTATCTCTCGGTTACGGTCGGATAATATCCGCCCCTACGGGGATTGTACGAACATCGTTATTAAACAAGGGAGGAATTTCGACCTGCGGTTGCGGTGCAACCTTAGTCGAAATGACACAAAAAAATTTCATAAGCAAAAATCCTATCGGTTTTCCGATAGGATTTTTTATATCAAATAATTATATTCGATTAAGCTTCAACAGCAGATACAACACCTGAACCAACTGTTCTACCACCTTCACGGATAGCGAATCTCAAACCTTCTTCGAT
>CAYPIJ010000002.1:0-37280 GCA_964410755.1 uncultured Oscillospiraceae bacterium
ACCGTATTTTGTTATGGAAAGAACGCCCGAAAAAGTTTTTTCGTTGCTTTCTTTTCTTATTTTTTTGTCCTTTTTATCTTTTTTATGATATTTGTTTTTCTTCATAATATTTTCTCCAAATATTTTTTATTCTTATTATTTGTAAACAAGAACAAAATTAAACCTCTAAAAAATAAGCCAAGGTAAAATCCCAAGGCTTATTTTTCTTTTTATTTATCAGCCAATTCTATTGCTTTTTCAAGCTGTAAATCGTTGTAGAATTTAGTTTCCAAAAGTGCGTTTCTTATTGCTGTTTGTGTTGTGAAATCGCAAATTCCGTAAGCATAAAGCTCGTTTGTTTTTTGGAAATTCTTTACAGAGTCTTTTGTTTCTTGGTCGTAAACATCGTTATCTTCCAAAGAATATCCCATTTTCACAAGATATTCTTTAATAACCTTAACGTCTTCACCCTTATCGCCCAAATCGAATTTTCTTTCCTTTACAGGTTCGGGAACTTCGCTTTCGTCAAGCTGATATTCTTCCATAAAGGCTTTATAATCGGGAGTAATTCCCACTTTGTTTATATCTGTGCCGTTTGGGGTTTTATAATGTGCCGTGGTATATTTGAAAAGTCCACCGTAAAGGGGAAGTCCTTGAATTGTTTGAACAGTTCCCTTTCCGAATGTTTTCCAGCCTACCGTTGTTGCTCTTTTATTGTCGGAAAGTGCTCCTGCCACAACTTCCGATGCACTTGCTGTATATTCATTCATAAGAATTACAACATCGCCATCGTAAATTGCACCTGTTGAAGTATATGTTTCCGCTTGTTTTTCATTTTTTGGCTCAATTGTTACAATTTTCTTGCCCTTTTCCAAAAAGCAGCTTGCAACTTCCAAAGCACCGTTCAAAACACCGCCACCGTTATATCTTAAATCAAGAATAATGCTGTCGATTTTCTTTTCGTTAAATTCTTCCAACGCTTTTTTCACTTCTGTACCTGTAGTTTCGGAAAAATTATCGATTTTTATGTATCCTACGGGATTTTTTGTGTTTGAAAGTTCGGCATAAGAAATAGATGCAACATCAATTTGTCCTCTTGTAATTGTAAGATTAACAATATTTCCGTCGTTATCCAAAAAATCAATATTAACATCTGTTCCTATTTCACCTCTCACATAGGCCAAAGCTCCGTAAAGAGATTTTCCTTCCATGGAAACACCATCAACATTTAAAATCTGCCAACCTGCCTTTACTCCCACAGCTTCCGACGAAGAACCGGGCAAAACATTTACAACTCTGAATTTTCCGTTTGACATTTCAACCGTTGCGCCAATACCGCCGGAAACGCCTGTTAAATCCGTTTGAATGGCATTAACCTCTTCTTGTGTATAATATTCACCATACTCGTCTATAGACTCTGTAAAAGCACGCAAAATTTCGTTATATGCTTCGTCATCATCACCTGCAAGCTTCATAAGTGTATCCAAAAAAAGCTCTGTGGAATTAACATCTTCTTTTGCCGTTTGAACAGCATTGAAAAGAATATATCTTATAAGTTCCTTTTTCGATTCCGCACTTACACCACTGCCTTCGGCAAAAACACACACGGAACAACTAAAAATCATAATCAACGATGTTAAAAACGCCACAAGTTTCTTTTTCATAAAAATCATTCCTTTCTTAATTTTAAAAAAGTAAAAAATTACATACTTTCAGGTGCTTCAACGCCCAAAATAGTAAGTGTATTTTTAATTGTATTCTTTGTAAGAGTTATAAGCGAAATTCTTGCTTTCATAAGCTTTTCATCATCTGTTTTTACTCTGCAAGCGTTGTAGAAAGTATGGAAACAGGAAGAAACATCAATTGCAAATTTTGTAATTCTTGACGGGTCGTAAGTCATAACGGAAGCTTCAATTTCTTCCGGCAATATTATGATTTTTTCCATAAGCTCTTTTTCTTCTTTTTCAGTCAAAAGTGAAAAATCGCCTTTTTCGTTTATATCCACATTTTCTTCTTTCAAAAGTCTTAAAATACTGCAAATTCTTGCATGAGCATACTGACAATAAAAAACAGGGTTATCGTTGGACTGTGAAACTGCCAAATCAAGGTCAAAGTCAAAATGGCTTGACGGCTGACGGAGATTGAAGAAAAATCTTGCCGCATCTCTTCCTATTTCGTCTATAAGGTCATTCAAAGAAAGGGCTTTACCGCTTCTTTTGGAAACTCTGTAAATTTCTTTATCCTTGAAAAGTCTTACAAGTTGCATAAGAACAATATGAAGCTTGTCCCCATCGTAACCGAGTGCTGTAAGTGCACCTTTAAGTCTTTCAACGTGGCCGTGGTGATCTGCACCCCATACATTTATTAAAAATTCGTTTCCTCTTTCAAATTTATTGATGTGATATGCAATATCAGCTGCAAAATACGTGGGAATACCGTTTGTTCTTATTAAAACATCGTCTTTTTCACAACCGAATTTTGTAGACATAAACCAAACGGCATCGTCCTTTTCATAAGCAAGTCCGCTTTCAAGAAGTTTATTAACCACTTCTTTTACTTTGTTTTCAGCGTGAAGCTTACTTTCTCTGAACCATACATCATACTTGATACCGTAGTTCATTGTATCTCTTTCCAAACCTGCCAAATTTTTCTTAAGAGCATAATCGGCAAAAATTTTCTTTCTTTCGCTTGAAGGCATATCTATGTATTTTTCGCTTCCGAATTCGGAAATAAAATCTCTCATAGCGTCTTTTATATCCTCGCCCTGATATGCATCTTCGGGAAATTCAATTGCATCGTCACCTTTTACAAGCTGAATAAAACGACCTTCCAAAGATATGGCAAATTTTTCAATCTGATTACCAGCATCGTTTACATAAAATTCCTTTGTAACATCATAGCCTGCCCATTTATAAATATTTGCAAGACAATCACCGATAGCACCGCCTCTTGCGTTTCCTATGTGCATAGGGCCTGTTGGGTTGGCACTTATAAATTCAACATTTACTTTTTTGCCGTTGCCCATATTTGTTTTACCGAAATTTTCTTTCATATCGTAAGCTTTTTCACAACAATCCGTGTAAAAACTGTCTTTAAGATAGAAATTAATAAAGCCGGGCCCCGCAACTTCGCATTTTTCAACAAAAGTGTCTTGTGTATCTATTTTTTCAACTATCAAATCAGCAATTTGTTTTGGTGCTTTATGAAGAGTTTTTGCGTTTCTCATTGCAAAATTAACGGAAAAATCACCGTTTTTCTTTTCTTTCGGAATTTCTATGTCACACAAAAATTCACTCAATTTATCAAGCTTACCTTCCATAAAAACTTCCTTATAAGCTTCAAAAACCATATCTTTAATACGATTTTTCATCATTTTAATAAAATTAACGTTTGTGTTTAATGTAGTCATTTTTTGTCTCCTTTATATAAAAATATCTCAATCGGTTTCTTTTAAATTTATCTCAAGGTCATTACGTTGTGTTTTCAGACCGTTAAAATACAAATCGTAGGAAAGGCACAAATTACCGCCTTTATCGTCTATGTCAATATTTACATTATCGGGAAATATCGAAAGTGAAAAAGTTCCGTAAGAGGTTTCGTAGTGAGTATCATATTTATTTCCTTGCTTAAAAATAAGCTGTGAACCCGTTTCACCGAAACGTATCATAGTTACTTTATCATTCTCTATCTTTAACGTTGTTTTTGCACCGTTTGTTTCAAATTCTTCAAGATCCGTATAAGTTACATAGTATTTATTGTTTTTCTTAACAAAATCGGCAACGGTAACAAATTCAATTTTATCGTCACCTGTTTCGCTGTTGTGAATTTCACTTTTTAAAGTGAGGACCATATTTTTACTCATAAATAATAACCTCCTTCATGCATTAATATTTTTCTATATCAATCTTAATCACTTCGGAATTTATGGCAAATCCCAAAAACATACTTCCCAAATAGGAAAATTTTTCAACGTCGTCACTGACGTAATATTCAGCCTTACCTTTTTCTTCTCTTTCCGAAAGCATTTTGTTATTTTTCAAAAGCTCACAAGCAAAAATTGCCGCTTCCTTACCTGCATTTATTATATTAACCTTATTGTCCGTTACTTTTTTTATAACATCCGTCAAAAGCGGATAATGAGTACACCCAAGAACAAGTGTATCAACTCCGTCATTCATAAGCGGTTCTATATATTCCTTTGCTATTATATATGTAACCTCATGGTCAATATATCCGTTTTCCACAAGAGGAACAAAAAGCGGACAAGCTTTTTCAAAAACCTTTACGTTTTTATCTATATTGTGTATTCCACGATTATAGGAACCGCTGTTTATGGTTGCGGGAGTTCCCAAAATTCCAACTTTGTTGTTTTTCGTCAGTTCAACAGCCTTTTGGCACACAGGCGACAAAACACCTATAAGAGGTATGTCGAACTCTTTTCGCAAAGGCTCAATGGCAACACTGCTTGCCGTTCCGCAAGCGGCAATTACCGCTTTAACATTTTTTTCTTTCAAAAAATTTATATCTTGTCTTACATATTTCACCAAAGTCTTATCGGACTTTGTTCCGTAAGGTACTCGACCGGTATCTCCGAAATATATTATATTTTCATTTGGCAAAAGCTTAACAAGCTCTCTTACCGAGGTCAATCCCCCAAGACCGGAATCGAAAACACCGATAGGTCTGTTATCCACGGCAAATTTCCTCCTTTTACTGTGCAAGCTCTATAAGTTTATCCAAAAGTCCGCTGTAAGTAAACCCGGAATTCATAAGAAGCATGGGATACATACTTAAAGACGTAAAACCTGGAATTGTATTTACTTCGTTAAGGTAAATATCACCTTTTTGTCTGTCTATGAAAAAGTCTGCTCTTGTCATACCGGAAAGTCCCAATGCAATATAGGCTTTTTTTGCATAATCTTTAATCATACTTTTTTGTTCTTCCGTTATATCGGCAGGAATTTTTATGTTTACCTTTGACGGACTGTTATATTTTGTGTCGTAATCGTAAAATTCGCATTCCGCCAAAATTTCTCCCGGATCGGTAACAAAAACATCTTCATTTCCCAAAACTCCGCATTCAACTTCACGACAATCTATGTATTTTTCCACAAGAACACATTTATCTATAAGAAGTGCTTTTTTAATTGCATCTTTCAACTCTTCTTTTTTGTTTACTCTGTAGCAACCAAAGGAAGAACCTGAATTTGCGGGTTTTACAAAAACGGGTAAATCCATTTTTTCAAAAACACATTCCCATTCGTTTTCTGAATACACATAAACAGCCGGAACAATCGGAATACCTGCATTTTCGAAAATCATTTTCGATATTTTTTTATCCATTGCCATTGCACTTGACAAAAAGTCGGGTCCTACTCTTTTTATACCGGCAAGCTTCAAAAGTGCTTGAATTGTGCCGTCTTCCCCATTGTTTCCGTGCAAAATTGGGAAACAAACATCTATTTCTTTAAAAATTTGTTCATTTTCTTTAAAAATAATAATTCCTTTGTGATTTTTGGAGGGTGAAATAACAGCTTCATATTTTACTTTGTCTTTCCATGCACCTGTTTTTATATCTTCCAAATCACAATCCACAAAATACCATTTTCCGTCTTTTGTGATACCTATTTTTGTAATATCATATTTTTCTTTATCTGTTTGTGAAATCACATTATATGCAGAAATGTTGGAAACATCATGTTCGTTGGACTCTCCGCCGAACAAAAAAAGAAGTTTTTTCATAGTGTTTTTCCTTTCCTTTTATTCTCATTTTTCAAGAATTTTATAGTAAATGTTGTTTACAAACAACTCATTGTTTGAATTAAGCTTACTGCTTTTTATTAAAGTTTTATTCAAAAACATAAGCGGAATATGTGGCATAGTTTCATAAAAGTTATCCAATGCCTGTTTATAAATTTGATTTTTCAAGTTTTCTTCCGTTGTTGCCGAAAGCTTTGAAAGTGTATTTTCATAACCCAATTCAAGAGGCGACGCATAGCTTCCGTTTAAAGACATAAAAGCTTCCAGGTCTCCGTCATAACCGATATTGGTTGTTACTATACATATATCATATTCCTTATTTGTGTATTTATTGAGAAAATCCTCATAATTTTCGCAAGAAGTGGGAATTAATTCTATTCCTGCTTCAAAAAAGTCCTTTTGAATACTTGTAAAAACAGATTTTTTTAAATTTGAATCTAAGTAAAGCACTTTAAAAGAAAGTCTATTTGGCAAAGATGTATTGTTTTGTGGTTCTTCGCCGCCTTCACTGTCATTATCCGCTTTTACGTAATCCAAAATATTATCGTCGTCCTTATCTTCATACCCCATCTGCTTCAAGGTTTCCTTTACAGAGTCCACATCTCTTTCGATAACATAAGACGAACTGTCTATCCACGAAAGAGGATTTACAGGCAACACTGTTTTTTCTCCATGCGACATAAAAGCATCATTTTGCAGTTTTTCTCTGTCGACCAAAAGACTTAAAACTTTTCTGAAAGGCTTCAAATACATTATGGAATTATCGTAATTAAGCTGTAAAAACGTATATTCGTCTGTAGGATAATCGTCCTTTAAAGATTGGGATTTTGTAACCGTTTTCAAGCCTTCGTCATAAAACGACGCAAAAACGGCATCTACAATTCCGCTTCCTGCCAAAGAACGTGCCGTAAGCAAATCGGGAACAAATTCAACTTCAACGTCGGTGATTTTCGTTGAAAAATCACGATGGTAATCTTTATTAAGCTCCAATTTCAACTCTTTTCCGCTGTTTTCCGATTTTAATTTATACGGACCGCTACCGTTAAGCGGAAATTTTTCTTCTGCCAAATCAGAAGCAGAAATTATGGGAAAAGTAAGCTGGCTTTTTATGTTTGGAGCCGGTGAATTTAATTTCAAAATAACGGTATAATCATTTTTTGCCGTTGCAGAAATTATATTTCTAACATTATATTTATAATAATTTTCCTCCGAATTTGTTATAAATTCAATGCTCTTTGCAACATCGTCCGCGGTAAGCTCTTGACCGTCGTGAAATTTTATATTGCTTTTTATTCTTATGGTAACGGTAGTGCCCCCGTCTTCAACATACAAATCCGATGCAATATTTTCAATTGCACGAAAATTTTTATCCATATTGTAAAGACTGTCGAAAATAAGTGCAAAACATTGTCTGTTATAATCTGTTTTTATAAGCAACGGATTATAGCTTTCGGAAGAATAACAGCCAATTGTAAGCTTGGTTGTATTGTTTGTTTCGGTGTTTTTCTTGGAAGAATCCTTATCACCACAAGAAGAAAGGAAAAAAAGACAAAACATCAAACATAAAGCAAAAATTTTTTTATGAAATTTCATTTTTTCTCCTTCTTTCCTTTTTTCATATTTTTACTGCTCGCTTTTTATGATTGCAGCCATTCTTCCCGCACGAGTGCCCTGTCGTCTGTAGGAATAAAATTCTTCATTACAGTATGTGCATTTATTTAAAAATGCAATATTTTCTTTTTTCAAGCCCGAAAGCTCAAGCTGATGTGCAACGATTTTTCCCAAATCCACAAAATATTTGCCGTTTTCTTCTTTTCCGTATTCATTTCCGTAAATGGGAATAAAACCATCGTAAACATCTTTTTGCACTTCAAAATGGCACATTCCTATGCAAGGCCCCACAGCTGCTATAAGATTATCTTTTTCACAACCACTGTTAACCATTTTTTCAACAGCTTTTGAAATAATATTACTTTGTGTTCCTCTCCAACCGGAATGGACGGCAGAAACGGTTTTTGTTACCTTATCGCCAATCAAAACAGGAACGCAATCTGCATAAAAAACCACAAGACTTAAATCTTTGTCCGATGTAATAAGTCCGTCCGCTTCAAAAAATCTTTGAGGGTTCAAAATACCCTCACCGCCAAAATCTTTTGTTACGTTAAGAACAATATCACTATGTGTTTGTTTTGAACGAACTGCATGTTCACAATCCGAGTTGATTAACAAAAGTGTCTTTGAAAAATTTTCAACCACATTTTCTGTTGTATCGTCTGTGGAAGTACCGAAATTAAGTTCGTTGTTTTCAAAACTCACACCACCGTAAATTGCGGTAAACATATTTTTTATACCGCACTTATCAAACTCGTCAAGTGAATAATAAGTAATACCGTTTTTTTGATTTTTAATAAATTCCATTACATTTTCCTTCTTTTTTCAATGTCTGCGGTTATTCGCTTTTTTAAACTTTCAAAATCCTTGAATTTCTTTTCCGGGCGCATAAAATCCTCTAAAATAACAGTTATTTTTTTTGAATAAATATTGCCGTCAAAATCAAGTATGAAAGTTTCCGAAATAGGCTTTTTCTTTGGATTTGTGGGAGCTGTTCCTATGTTTGTTATTCCTTTGTATGCTTTATTGTCCAAAATAACCGTAGTTTTGTAGACTCCGTTTTTTGCCTTGACCATATTTTTCTTTAAGGGAACGTTAGCAGTGGGAATATCCAAAATACCGCTTCCTATTCCAAAACCTTTTTGAACACTTCCCATTATACTGTAAGGCTTATACAAAAGTTTATTTGCTTTTTTTACTTTGCCCTCTGAAATAAGCATACGTATATAGGTGGAAGACACAATGTTTTCTCCCGATTTCAAGCAAGGAACAACTATTGTTTCAAAACCGTATTTTTCACCGAGTTTTGTCAAAGTTTCCACGTTTCCCGCTTTATTTTTTCCAAAGAAAAAATTATCTCCCACAACAACGTATTTTGCATTAAGCTCCTCTTTTAAATATATTCGAACAAACTCATCACAAGTCAAATCTTTCACTTTTTCCAAAAAAGAAAGTGAAACAAGCTTGTCAATACCAACTTCTTTTGAATATTTTTTTAGTGTATTCTTTTCAAAAATAAGGTTGGGACAATTTTTTGTGTTTACATCAAATGTTAGCATAACACCCAAAAGATTATGTTTTTTTTTCAAATCGCAAACCTTTTTTACAAGCTTTAAATGACCTTTATGAAGTCCGTCAAAATTACCTATCGTAACAACCGAAGGTTTTTTTGTATCTTGTGTCATTGTATTTTCCTTTATTGAACAAAAAATGTTGTTTTAAGTTTTAAAATATCCTTTGGCATAACTTCCATAAGAGCAAAAAACTCTTTTCTGTGATTATACACCCTAAAAATATCTCCGACTTTATATTTAACTTTCAATTTCCCTCTTTTTAAATCGTAAGGAATACCGTTTTTAATACGTTCTTCACTTATTTCGTCCATAACAATTCTGGGATACTTGCTGAAAGCCATATCAAGTGGGAAAAGCAATTTTTTCAAATCCTTACATCTTTCAACTTCACTTACGGTGTAAACTCTGTGTTTATCAAGGCGGAAATTACCCGTTTGAGTTCTTTCCAAAGATGTCATAATTGCTCCATAGCCCAATTTTTTTCCAAAATCGTCAATAAGGCTTCTGATGTATGTTCCTTTTGAACAGTGAACGGAAAACTTAACATCGTCCCCTTCACGACTTAAAAATTCTATGCTGTATATTTCTATTTGTGCAGTTTTTCTCTTGATTTCTTTGCCCTCTCTTGCAAGCTCGTAAAGTTTTTTTCCATCAACTTTTTTTGCGCTGTACATGGGAGGAGTTTGCTCCTGCTTTCCGACAAAACTGTTAAGTGTTTCAATAATTTGTTCGTCGCTTATATCTTTGTGTTCCAATACAGTCAATTCTCCGGTTATATCGAGAGTATCGGAAATTGTTCCGAGACGCATGGTTGCAATATAAGATTTATCTTCGGCTATTATGTAATCAGCCGCTTTTGTTGCTTTTCCAACCAAAATAACCATAAGCCCCGTAGCAAGGGGATCCAAAGTCCCCGTGTGACCTACTTTTTTCGTACGAAAAACTCTTCTCATATCATTAACAATGTCATGAGATGTAGGCCCTTTATGTTTATTTACAAGTAAGTAACCATCCATTTATTTCTTCCTTTATTTCCTCATATTTTTTATTTGTCCGAAACCCAGCTGCTCTTACATGACCTCCGCCGCCGAACAGTGCGGCAATTTTTGTAGCATCAATAGGTGCATCTGTACGTATACTACCTTTTATATATCCTTTTTCTCTTTCTGTAAGAAGTATTCCGCACTTTATACCCTCAATATCTTTAAGGGCATTGGAAAGTCCGTCTGTATCTGTGGATAATATTTCTCTTTTTTCATACATATCATTATCGATTAGACAAACTGTTGCTTCGTTGTTTAAAACAACGGCATTTTCCATAACAAAAGCAAAAAGTTTATTATACGTCATGGATTTTTTAAGCATTGTTTGTGTAACAATTTGTGTTCGACAAAAATCGTAATCGTAAAGCTCTGAAACAATTTCAAGCGTCCTTTTACGGGTGCCTTCATAAACAAAACCACCCGTATCGGTAAGAATTGCCAAATAAATTGCTTTCGCAACTTCATTATCCAATGATACATCGGTATTTTTATAAAGTTCATAAACAATTTCCCCGGCTGCCGGAGCATGACCGTCCACTATATTCAAGTCGCAGTCCATAGGGTTTGAAATATGATGATCTATGGTACAAGTAAAATCGGGAGTCGGAAATTCAACGTCTGCTCTGTCTTTTTCGGCACAATCAACATATATAACAAGCTCGTAAACCTTATCTGTTTTAGCTTTTACTTCAAAATAGGAAGCAACACTTTCAAATTTCGGAGATACCTCTTCCGAAACAAACAAATCGGCTTTTTTTCCAAGCTTATTAACATACATTTTAACCGCCGAAGCCGACCCCAAAGCATCTCCATCGGGAGACAAATGGGTAACAATTAAAATATCGGAAACATTTTTGATTTTTTCTTTCAACTTTAGCATTTGTTCCTTCATACCGATTTTACCTTTCATATAAAAATCATTTCAAATTGTTCATAATCTTTAAAATTCTGTCACCTTCTTCAAGGGAATTGTCGATTACAAAATTAAACTGTGGCGTAATTCTTAAACGCAAACGGTCCGAAATTTGTCTTCTTACATAACCTTTTGCACTTTCCAATCCTGCCAAAACGTCTTTTTTTGTTTCGTCATTTCCCAAAACGCTTACATAAACCTTGCAAAATTTCAAATCCTTTGTTACAACGGTTTTTAAAACACTCACCATTCCCGTTTTCACTCTGGGATCTTTAATTTCTCTTATAATAGAAGTAAGCTCTCTTTTTACTTCTTCGTTAATTCTTTTTTCTCTGTGACTTGCCATAAAGCTCTCCTTACTGTTTTACTTCTTCCATAACAAAGCTTTCAATAACGTCGCCCTCTTTAATATCGTTGAATTTATCAAAACCGCAACCGCATTCAAATCCGCTTGCAACTTCTTTGGCATCGTCTTTGAAACGTTTCAATGATGACAATACGCCTTCATAAACAATTACACCGTCACGAACAATTCTGACTTGAGAATTACGAACGATTTTACCGTCAAGAACGTATACACCGGCAATGGTTCCAACACCGGAAACCCTGAAAGTATTTCTGATTTCACCGTGACCCAAAACATTTTCTGTAAATTTAGGTGCAAGCATACCCTTCATAGCAGCTTCCATTTCTTCTATAGCCTGATAAATTACTCTGTAAAGTCTGATATCAACATCATTGTGTTTTGCGGATTCCATCGTTTTTGCATCGGGTCTGATATTAAAGCCTACAATAATTGCATTTGATGCCGATGCAAGCATAATATCGGAATCATTTACAGTACCGACACCTGAATGTATAACTCTCACTTTTACTTCGTCGTTGGAAAGCTTTTCCAATGAAGCACTTACCGCTTCCGTTGTACCTTGAACATCAGCCTTAACAATAATGTTAAGTTCTTTCATTTCGCCTTCTGCAATATGTGAGAACAAGTTATCCAAAGTAACTGTTTTTCTCTTATTGAATATTTCTTCTTTTTCATTGAATTTACGTTGTTCAACAACCTGTCTTGCTTTCTTTTCATCGTCAACAACTTTAAATTTATCACCTGCCGTAGGAACTTCGCTGAGACCTAAAATTTCAACAGGTGTTGAAGGTGTAGCTATTTTTTGAGCTTTGCCTTTGTAGTCTGTCATAGCTCTTACTTTACCGACACTTGTTCCGGCAACAACTATATCTCCTGATTTTAATGTACCGTTTTGTACAAGAACGGTTGCAACAGGTCCTCTTGCCTTATCAAGCTTAGCCTCAATAACAATACCACTTGCGGATTTATTGGGATTAGCTTTCAAATCTCTGAGTTCAGCAAGCAAAAGAACATTTTCCAAAAGCGTATCTATGTTCATTCTCTTCTTTGCGGATACAGGAACACAAATTACATCTCCGCCCCACTCTTCGGGAACAAGACCGTGTTCTGTAAGCTCTTGCTTAATTCTGTCGGGGTTAGCGCCCTCTTTATCTATTTTGTTGATTGCAACAACAATTGAAATATCAGCTGCTTTTGCGTGATTGATTGCTTCAATTGTCTGTGGCATAATACCGTCATCAGCGGCAACAACCAATATTGCTATATCAGTTGCCTTTGCACCTCTGGCACGCATAGCTGTAAACGCCTCGTGACCCGGTGTATCGAGGAATGTAATATCTTCGTTGTTTACTTTTACTTTATAAGCACCGATATGCTGTGTAATACCGCCTGCTTCCGTTGAAGTTACATCGGAATCTCTTATTGCGTCCAAAAGTGATGTTTTACCATGGTCAACGTGACCCATAACGCAAACAACAGGTGGACGTGTAACAAGATCTTCGGGCTTATCTTCAACTTCCGTAAAGAGTTCTTCCTCCAAAGAAACTGTAACAAGCTTTTCAACCTTTGCTCCAAACTCTTCCGCAACAAGGTATGCGGTATCAAAGTCTATTGTCTGAGAAACGGACGCCATAACACCGTAGGACATAAGTTTTTTAATAACTTCCGCACCTGTTTTTTTAAGTCTTTCGGCAAGCTCACCGACGGAAATTTCTTCAGGTATTCTAACCTTGATAATTTCAGGTTTAATAACCATTTTTTCCTTTTTCTCGTGCTTGTTGAACTTAGGATTGGCACGGTCGAATTTCTGACTTTTCGGACCTTTTTTGATTTTCTGTTTTTTGTTTTCTGTACCGTAAATATCGGTTCCAACCATAATTTGCTCAATTTTTGTATCGTCAAGATGCGATTCGTCGATAACGTTTTGTCTTGTATCAACATATCTTACTTTTTTACCGATAGGCGCATTGATAACTTCGTCCAAATCGTTGTCGGAAGTATCTTTTGAAGTTTCTTCAACTACTTCTTTTTGAGCCTTTTTGGTTTCTTTCTTAGTTTCTTTTTTCGCGGATTTTTCTTTCACTTTTGTCTCTTCTTTTTTCGGTTCTTCTTTTTTAGTTTCAGCTTCTTTTTTCACCGCATACATGGAAAAATCTTCAACTTGATTTTTTTGCATAATAACATCAAAAATAATGTTGATTTTTTCTTCGTCAACGGAGCTGGAACCGTTTTTAATTTCCAAACCTGCCTCTTTGGCATATTCCAAAACTTCTTTTGATTTCATATTGAAATCTTTTGCTATTTCAGTTATTTTTTTCTTAATTGCTTTTGCCATATAACGTATTCACCTCTAAAATTCCTTTACTAAAATTTTCATCTGTAACGGACAAGACAACAGTCTGCCCTATTCCTATAAGCCCACCGAGTTCTTCTTTTGTCATATCGGTATAGGCTATGCTTGTTTTTCCAAGATGAAATTCTATTTCCTTTTTCGATTTATCCGATATGTCCGATGATGTAATTATAAGCTTTGATTTATGTTTTTTCAAATCTGCCGTACAGCCGTCGCTTCCGTAGGAAAGCTTGCCTGCTCGTCTTGAAAGTCCTATAAGCCTTTGAGCTTTCGGATTGCTTTTTAATTTTAAATCTACTTTCAATTCAAAAGCTCCTTTCTCAAATTCTCGTGAACTTCATTGGGAATTTTTTTTCTGAAAGCTCTTGAAAGAGCGTTTTTCTTAACAAGCAAATTCCAACATTCCTCGCTTTCGCATATATAAGCGCCTCTGCCGTTATGTTTTTTTTCATTGTCTTTAACGCATTGCACACCGTCAACCAACGCTATTCTCACAAGTTCATTTTTGTCTTTTATTTTATTGCAACAAATACATTTTCTTCGGGGTATATGCTTCACAAAAACATTCCTTTCCAAAAAATTATTCAGCCGGTTTAATGTCGATTTTGTAACCGGTAAGTCTTGCTGCAAGTCTTGCATTCTGACCTTCTTTACCGATTGCAAGTGAAAGCTGATCTTTGTCTACTGTTACATAACATGTTTTTTCGTCCGGATTTACATTGCATTCAACAACTTCCGCAGGTGAAAGTGCTTCTTTTACGAACTCATCCATATTTTCGCTGTAATTAATTATGTCAATTTTTTCTCCGTTAAGCTCGTTTAAGATGTTTTCGACTCTCATTCCCTTAGGACCGATGCAAGAACCAACCGCTTCAACATTGCTGTCGTTTGACAATACCGCAATTTTTGTTCTTGAACCCGCTTCTCTGGCAATTGACTTGATTTCAATTGTTCCGTCGGCAATTTCGGGAACTTCTTTTTCAAACAAGCATTTTACCAAATTGGGGTGTGAACGTGAAATAATAACCTGTGGTGCTTTACCGATTATTTTCACCTGTACAACATAAATTTGTATTTTGTCCCCACGTTCATATCTTTCTGTTGGGATTTGCTCTTGCGGAGTAAGAATTGCTTCTGTTCTTCCGATGGAAACCATAACGTTTCCTTTTTCTGTTCTTTCAACAACACCTGTTACAAGTGTTCCTGTTTTTTCGGTAAATTCGGAAACCATATTTCCTCTTTCAACCTCCCTTATCTTCTGAACAACAATACCTCTTGCATTTTGAGCGGCAATTCTTCCGAATGTTTTCGGTGTCACATCAACAAGTACGCTGTCTCCCACTTCAGCGGTTTTCGATATTTTCTTTGCATCCTTATAATCGATTTGTGTTTCGGGATCTGTTATTTCTTCACAAACCTCTTTTTGCAAATAAACACTGGCGTCACCTGTTTTTTCCGATACCTTAGCAACAACCTCACAAGATGTTTCATAATCTTTCTTGTAAGCGGTTACAAGTGCATTTTCCATAGCTTCGATAAGGATTTCTTTTTTAATGCCCTTTTCCTTTTCCAAAAGGTCAAGAGCTACCAAAAATTCTTTGTTCATAACTTTTCTTTGTTCCTCCAACAATCTATATAATTATAATTTTAAACGTTTTTTGATTTCAAAAATTCATTTATGTCAAAATAAATCTTTGCATTACTGATTTTTTCTTTTTCTATATTTTTTTCTTCACCGTTAATATCCAACGAAATTTCTTTATCATTGTGTGCTTTTAAAGTACCGATAAAGCTTTTTTCTCCGTCAATCGGTGAATAAAGAGAAATTTCAACTTGTTTTTCCAACGCATCGTTATAATGAGCGGAAGTTCTTAATCTTCTTTCAACGCCCGGAGAAGAAACCTCAAGGTTGTATGCACCATCAATAACATCTATTTCATCGAGTTTTTTTGAAATAAGTCTTGAAATTGCTTCGCATTCATCAATTTGTATTCCGTTTTTTGTATCCACGTAAATACGTAATACCTTGTTTTTTCCTTCCTTTTGCATTTCCATATCATAAAGATATGCACCGTTTTCTTCGCATATTTTCACAATCGGCTCGGTAATTTTTCCGATAATATTTGAAGCCATAAGCAAAAATCCCCCTTTACAAAAGTAAAAGAGTGGGACACCCACTCTTCTAGCATAACTATAATCTTCATAGACATTATAACACCTTTTTTTAAAAAAATCAAGTCTTTTTTGAAAAAAAATGAAAAAATTATACATTTTTTTATAAAAAACGGCTTTACAACAAAAAAAGTGTCTTTTCGACTTGACATATCAAATATATTTTGCTATAATATTAATGTATTGATAATTTCTTCCGTGACTGACGGAAAAACTCTTTTTTGAGTATGGCAGAGCACTGCCGGGGAACGGAAAGATAAAATTATTTTATGTTCATCTTTATGAATACTTTAAGCCGACCGTCTGGGCAGAACTATTTTGTAAGATAGTTCTGCCCTTTTTTATTTATTTTGGCAAATAATTCAATTTTATATACATTTTGGAGGTAATTATGAAAAAAATCGGTATTATTATGGGTTCAGACAGCGATTTGCCTGTTTGCGAAAAAGCAATTGACGTATTAAAGGAATTTGATGTTCCTTTTGAAGTTCACGTTTATTCGGCACACAGAACACCTGAGCAAGCAAAGGATTTTTCAATCAATGCAAGAAAAAATGATTTCGGTGCAATTATTGCGGCAGCAGGAAAGGCTGCACACTTGGCAGGTGCAATTGCCGCCAACACAACAATTCCGGTTATCGGTATTCCCGTGAAATCATCAACACTTGACGGACTTGACGCACTTTTGTCAACCGTACAAATGCCTACCGGTATTCCCGTTGCCACAGTTGCAATAGACGGTGCGGCAAACGCTGCTCTTTTGGCAATACAAATTCTTTCCGTAAGCGATGAGGCTTTAGCTAAAAAGCTTAACGACAAAAGAAAAAAAGATACAGAAAACGTTCTTTCAAAGAACGAAAAAATAGAAGAAAATTTCAACATATAAACCATTTAATATAGAATATTTACGGAGGACATCATGGGCGGTTTTTTCGGAGCAATTAACAAAAACGAAGCTATAACAGACGTATTTTTCGGTACGGACTATCATTCCCACTTGGGAACACGCAGAGGCGGTATTGCCGCTTTTGACAAAGAAATAGGACTTCAAAAAGAAATCCACAACATTGAAAACTCACCTTTCAGAACAAAGTTCGACGGAGTTTTTGAAGAAATGAAAGGAACGGCAGCAATAGGCGTAATAAGTGATAACGATCCACAACCTTTGCTTATACGTTCAAAAGTAGGCACTTATGCAATAAGCTTTATAGGAAGAATCAATAATTCCGAGGAACTTATAAAAGACTATCTTTCCAAAGGCGGTCATTTCGGAGTGCTTACAAGCGGAAAGGTCAATTCCGTTGATCTTATCGCCGCTCTTATAAACGAAAGAGAAGATTTTATTGAGGGAATAAAATTTGCACAAAGTGTAATTGACGGAACGGCTTCCATTCTTATATTAACAAATGACGGAGAATTGATTGCCGCTCGTGACAGACTGGGAAGACTTCCGATTTTAATAGGAAAAAGAGAAGACGGATATGCAGTATCTTTTGAATCCTTTGCCTACAAAAAGTTGGGATATGAAAACGAAAAGGAACTTGGACCGGGGGAAATTGTAAGAATTACCTTAGACGGTATCGAACAACTAAATCCACCGGGAAAAGAAATGAAAATATGTGCGTTTTTATGGAGCTACTACGGTTTTCCAAACTCCGAATATGAGGGAGTAAACGTTGAAACAATGCGTTACAGAAACGGTCACATAATGGCGCAAAACGACGAAATTTTGAAAAATAAAGACAGCATCGACTATGTAAGCGGTATTCCCGATTCGGGAACTCCACACGCAATAGGCTATGCAAACGAAAGCGGAGTGCCATTTGCAAGACCCTTTATAAAATACACACCAACATGGCCGAGAAGCTTTATGCCGTCACATCAAACCGAAAGAGTAAAAATAGCAAAAATGAAGCAAATTCCGATACCGGAGCTTATTGAGGGCAAAAATCTTTTGTTTGTGGATGATTCCATAGTAAGAGGAACACAGCTAAAAGGAACAGTTGATTTTCTTTACCAAAACGGAGCAAAATCAGTTCACATGCGTTCCGCTTGTCCCCCTATAATGTTCGGTTGCAAATATCTTAATTTTTCTGCTTCCAAAAACGACATGGAGCTTATAGCAAGAAGAACGATTATGGAGCTTGAGGGAGAAGAAGGCTTCAACCACATTGAAGAATACAGTTCTTCAACAACCGAAAGAGGCAAAAAATTGCGTGAGCATATATCAAAAACTTTAAAATTCGATTCCGTTGATTTTCAGTCACTTGAGGGAGTTATAAAAGCAATAGGAATAGACCCATGCAAATTATGTACTTACTGCTGGAGCGGTAAGGAATAAAAAACTAAAGAAAATAAAGACAATAAAAGAAAGGTAATTATAAATATGAAAAGTTACAGCGAAAGCTACAAAAATGCGGGAGTTGACATTACTGCCGGTTACAAAGCCGTTGAGCTTATGAAAGAACACATCAAAAAAACACTTACATCGGGAGCTATTTCCGACATCGGAGGATTTGGAGGCTTATTTGAGCTTGATATGACAGGAATTACAAAGCCTGTTTTGGTAAGCGGAACAGACGGTGTTGGTACAAAATTAAAGCTTGCTTTCCTTATGGATAAGCACGACACAGTTGGTATCGATTGCGTTGCAATGTGTGTAAACGATATTATTTGTTGCGGAGCAAAACCGCTTTTGTTCCTTGACTACATAGCTTGCGGAAAAAATGTACCCGAAAAAATCGCTTCAATCGTAAAAGGTATTGCAGACGGTTGCGTTATGTCGGGAGCTTCTCTTGTTGGCGGTGAAACTGCGGAAATGCCCGGTTTCTATCCCGAAGATGAATACGACCTTGCAGGTTTTTCGGTTGGTGTTGTTGACAAAGCCAAAATCCTTAACAACAAAACAATGAAAGAGGGAGACGTTATAATCGCACTTCCCTCAAGCGGAGTTCATTCAAACGGATTTTCTTTGGTTAGAAAAGTTTTCGACATAGAAAATGCCGACATCAAAACTCCCGTTGATGAGCTCGGTGGTAAATCAATAGGTGAAACACTTCTTACACCTACTAGAATTTACGTTAAACCTATGCTTGCACTTTTTGACGAAGTAACGGTTAAAGCCGTTTCTCACATTACAGGCGGAGGATTTTACGAAAATATTCCAAGAAGCTTGCCCGAAGGATTCTGTGCAAAAATAGACAAAACATCATTAAGAATACTTCCTATCTTCAACCTTATCCAAAAAACAGGCAACATTCCCGAAAAGGATATGTTCAACACATTCAATATGGGTGTTGGTATGAGTATTGTTGTAAGCAAAGAAGACGCTGACAAAGCACTTGAAGTTTTAAAAGCAAACGGTGAAGATGCTTACGTTATCGGTGAAATTACAAAAGGTGACGAAAGCGTGGTAATATGCTAAAAACGAAGGTTGGCGTTCTTGTTTCCGGCGGAGGAACAAATTTACAGGCTATTTTGGACGCTGTAAAAAGCGGAATAATAAAAAGCGGTGAAATAAGCCTTGTTGTTTCCAACAACGAAAACGCTTATGCTTTAAAAAGAGCCGAAAACGCAGGTGTAAAAACAGCTGTTGTTTTAAAGAAAAATTGCTCTTCACAAGAAGAATTCGAAAGAAAAATAATTGACTGTTTGGAAGAAAGCGACATTGAAGTTATTGTTTTGGCGGGATTTATGAGCATACTCAGCGAAAATTTCACCACACGTTACAAAAACAGAATAATAAACGTTCACCCCTCACTTATCCCCTCTTTTTGCGGAAAAGGCTTTTACGGACTTAAGGTTCACGAAGAAGCTTTAAAATACGGTGTTAAGGTTACGGGTGCAACGGTTCACTTTGTAAACGAAATCCCCGACGGGGGAAAAATAATAATGCAAAAAGCCGTTGAAATCAAAGATGGTGATACTCCGGAAATTTTGCAAAAAAGAGTTATGGAGGAGGCAGAATGGAAAATACTGCCTCTCTCACTGGAAAAAGTTTGCAAAGAAATCAGCACAACAAAATAACGAAAGGTAAAAAAGAAATGGAAAGCATATATAAAATAAACGATTTTTCCCAGTTACTTGAACAAAACGCTTATGCCGGCAGAGGTATTGCGGTAGGAAAAAGTGAAAATGGAAAATATGGTGTTACCGCTTACTTTATTATGGGAAGAAGCGAAAACAGCCGTAACAGAATATTTGAAGAAAAAGAAAATGATGAGGTAATCATTTATCCCTTTGACGAATCAAAGGTTGAAGACCCCTCACTTATAATATATTCACCCATAAGAAAAATCGAAAATTCTCTTATTGTAACAAACGGTGACCAAACAGATACCGTTTATAATTTTCTTAAAAATGGAAAAACATTTGAAGAAGCTTTGGAAACTCGTGAATTTGAGCCAGACGCTCCGAATTTCACACCAAGAATAAGTGCAATTATGAATTTTTGCGAAAATGATTTTTCTTATAAAATGAGTATTTTAAAAAGCGAAGACGAAAACGGAAGCGAGTGTGCAAGATACACATACAGTTACAAACCTTTGTGCGGTATGGGTAACTTTATCCACACATACAACCACGACGGAAACCCACTCCCCACTTTTACGGGAGAACCCAAAAGAATTAAAATTCCAAACGATATAGACGAATTTACAAATTCAATTTGGAACAGCTTAAACGAAGAAAACAAAATATCTTTATGCGTCAAATTTATCGACTTAAAAACAAAAGAGTCACAAACTCGCATAATTAACAAAAACAAATAAGGAGAATTTCATATATGAAAGAATTTGAATTGAAATACGGTTGCAATCCCAACCAAAAGCCCGCAAGAATATATATGGAAAACGATAAAGATTTACCCATAGAAATTTTGTGCGGACGTCCCGGTTATATCAATTTTCTCGATGCTTTCAACAGCTGGCAGTTAGTAAAAGAAATAAAAAAAGCAACAGGACTTCCTTGTGCAACATCATTTAAGCATGTTAGCCCCACATCTGCCGCAGTTGGCATAAAAATGAGCGAGAATTTGAAAAAAGCTTGCTTTGTTGACGATATTGAAGGTCTTGACGATTCTCCTCTTGCAACAGCTTATGCAAGAGCAAGAGGAACAGACAGAATGTCATCTTTCGGCGACTGGATAGCTCTTTCCGACAAATGTGACGTAACAACGGCTAAGCTTATTGCAAGAGAAGTTTCCGACGGAATTATAGCTCCCGACTACGAACCGGAAGCACTTGAAATTTTGAAAACAAAAAGAAAAGGTTCATACAACATAATAAAAATTGACGAAAACTACATACCGGAAGAAAAAGAAAGGAAACAGGTTTTCGGAGTAACCTTTGAACAAGGCAGAAACAATTTCAAAATTGACGAAGAACTTTTAAAAGAAATCGTAACTAACAACAAAGAAATTACGGAAGAAGCGAAAAGAGACCTTATAATTGCACTTATTACACTTAAATATACACAGTCAAATTCCGTTTGCTATGCTTGCGACGGACAGGCAATAGGTGTAGGTGCAGGTCAGCAGTCACGTATTCACTGTACACGTTTGGCTGGAAACAAAGCCGATATATGGCATTTAAGACAGCACGAAAAAGTTCTCAATCTTCCCTTTAAGGACGATGTAAGAAGACCGGACCGAGATAACGCAATTGATGTTTACATTTCCGACGATGACGAAGATGTATTGGCAGACGGAATTTGGGAAACTTTGTTTACTGAAAAGCCCGAACCTCTTACAAAAGAAGAAAAGAAAGAATATCTTTCAAAAATCAAAGGTGTTGCACTTGCTTCCGATGCATTCTTCCCCTTTGGCGACAACATTGAACGTGCGGCAAAAAGCGGTGTTTCCTACATTGCACAACCGGGCGGTTCAATAAGAGATGACAATGTAATAGAAGCCTGCAACAATCACAAAATTGCAATGTGCTTTACAGGTATGAGATTATTCCATCACTAAAAGGAGGTATTTTTCAATGAAAATTATGGTTGTTGGCGGCGGTGGAAGAGAACACGCTATAATAAAGAAAATAAAAGAAAACAAAGAAGTCGAAAAAATATATGCACTCCCCGGAAACGGTGGTATTTCGGAAGATGCACAATGTGTTGACATAAACGCAAAAGACATTGACAAAATAGTTGAATTTGCAGTGGAAAACAGCATTGATTTTGCCGTTGTTGCACCCGATGACCCACTTGTTTTGGGTGCGGTTGACAAATTAAACGAAAAAGGCATAAAAACTTTCGGACCTAAGAAAAATGCCGCAATAATTGAGGGAAGCAAAGTTTTTTCAAAAAACTTTATGAAAAAATACAATATTCCAACAGCAAAATACGAAGTTTTCCAAAATATGCAAGATGCACTTGAATATTTAAAAACAGCTCCTATTCCGACAGTTATCAAAGCTGACGGTCTTGCACTGGGAAAAGGTGTTATAATTGCTCTTACAAGAGAAGAAGCAATTAACGGTGTAAAAACTATTATGGAAGACAAAATTTTCGGTGAAAGCGGTAACAACATAGTAATCGAAGAATTTTTAGAAGGACCGGAGATTTCCGTTTTGGCATTTACCGACGGTGACACAATTGTTCCTATGGTTTCCTCAATGGACCATAAGCGTGCACTTGACAATGACGAGGGATTAAACACCGGCGGAATGGGAACTGTTGCTCCAAACCCTTATTATACAAATGAAATTGAAAAAGAATGTATGGAAAAGATTTTCATTCCGACAATCACTTCAATGAAAAAAGAAGGACGTCCTTTTTCAGGTTGTCTTTATTTCGGACTTATGCTTACAAAAGACGGTCCTAAGGTAATTGAATACAACTGCCGTTTCGGAGACCCGGAAACACAAGTTGTTCTTCCCCTTTTGAAAAGCGACCTTTTGGATATTATGCTTAAAATATCCGATAACAAGCTTAATGAAGCAAAGGTTGAATTTTCTGACGGTGCCGCTTGTTGCGTAATTATGGCATCAAAGGGCTATCCTCAAAAATATGAAACAGGCTTTGAAATCACAATGCCAAAAGATAACGAAATATTTGTTGCGGGAGCAAAAAAAGAAGACGGAAAACTTCTTACTTCCGGTGGCAGAGTTTTGGGCGTAACCGGTGTTTCCGATAATTTGGAAAACGCAATCAAAAAAGCTTACGAAAAAGTATCGGAAATAAAATTTGAAAATGCTTATTACAGAAAAGATATAGGAAAAAAAGCTTTAATGAAAAACTAAAATTCAATTTGCCCTAAAAAACGGGCGGAAAGGCGATATAAATTTATGGTTTACAGACTGTATGTTGAAAAAAAAGAAGAATTTGCAAACGAGGCAAAATCTTTGAAAAACGATATTATAAATCTTTTGAGAATAACATCTCTTACAGATTTGAAAATTATTAACAGATACGACGTTGAAAACATTGACAAAGATTTGTTTGAATACTCCAAAGCAACGGTATTTTCCGAGCCACAGCTTGATGATGCTTACGAAGAAATGGATTTTTCAAACAAAAATGTTTTTGCCGTTGAATATCTTCCGGGTCAGTTTGACCAAAGAGCAAGCTCGGCATCGGAATGTTTACAGCTTATCTCAAAAAAAGACAGACCATTGGTTAAAACAGCAAAAATATATGTTCTTTTCGGAAATGTAACCGAAGAAGAAAAAGATAAAATCAAAAAATATGTTATCAACCCCGTTGAAGCAAGAGAGGCAACACTTTCAAAATTTGAAACATTGAAGGCTCAATATGAAATTCCGACAGAAGTTAAAATTTTAGACGGATTTCGTAAACTTGACGAAAACGGATTGAAAGACTTTTTGGACAAAAACGGTCTTGCAATGGATATTGACGATTTGAAATTAACACAAAGCTATTTTAAATCGGAAGACAGAGACCCAACAATAACGGAAATCAAAATGATTGACACATATTGGTCGGATCACTGCCGTCATACAACGTTTTTAACAAGAATAGACAACGTTACATTTGAAGACACTCTTTTAAAAGAAACCTACGATGAATATATTAAGGTAAGAGAAGAACTTAACCGTACAAAGAGTATTACTCTTATGGACATCGGTACAATCGTTGTTAAATATTTGAGAAAATCGGGAAAATTGGACAAGCTTGACGAATCCGAAGAAATCAATGCCTGCACAGTTAAAATTAAAGTAAACGTTGAGGGCAAAGACGAAGATTGGCTTCTCCTTTTCAAAAACGAAACACACAACCACCCAACGGAAATCGAGCCTTTCGGTGGTGCAGCTACTTGTATAGGCGGTGCAATCAGAGACCCGCTTTCGGGAAGAAGCTATGTTTACGGTGCTATGCGTGTTACAGGTGCGGCAAATCCGCTTAAAAAAGTTTCCGAAACAATGAAGGGAAAACTTCCGCAGAGAAAAATAGTAACAACAGCGGCAAACGGTTATTCTTCCTACGGTAACCAAATAGGTCTCGCAACGGGACAGGTTGACGAAGTATATCACGACGGATATGTTGCAAAAAGAATGGAAATCGGTGCTGTTATTGCCGCAGCTCCGGAAAAAAATGTAAGACGTGAACGTCCCATAGACGGAGATATCGTTATTCTTTTGGGCGGAAAAACAGGAAGAGACGGTTGCGGTGGTGCAACAGGTTCTTCAAAATCTCACACCTTGGATTCTTTGGAAAACTGCGGTGCCGAAGTTCAAAAAGGTAATGCTCCCGAAGAAAGAAAGCTCCAAAGACTTTTCAGAAATGAAGAAGCATCTAAGCTTATCAAACGCTGTAACGACTTTGGTGCAGGCGGTGTAAGTGTTGCTATCGGAGAATTGGCAGACGGCTTGGAAATAAATCTTAATGCAGTTCCCAAAAAATACGACGGTTTGGACGGAACAGAGCTTGCAATTTCCGAATCACAAGAAAGAATGGCTGTTGTTGTTGACAAAAACGATGTTGAGCGTTTCTGTCAGCTTGCAAAAGCAGAAAACCTCGAGGCAACGGTTGTTGCACAAGTTAAAGATAAACCTAACCTTGTTATGAAATGGAACGACAAGGAAATCGTTAATATAAAAAGAGAATTTCTTGATTCCAACGGTGCGGAAAAACATATTGATGTTGTTGCATCTGCTCCAAAGAATTTTGAAAAGAATATCGACAAAGACTTTAACGAAATGTATCTTGAATTGGCAGACGATTTAAACGTATGCTCAAAAAGAGGCTTATCCGAAAGATTTGACTCTACAATCGGTGCGGGAAGTGTTCTTATGCCTTTCGGTGGCAAAAACCAAAAAACTCCCGTACAGGCTATGGTAAACAAAATTTCTGTTGAGAAAAAACATACTGACACATGCTCCTTTATGGCATGGGGATATAATCCCATGATAAGTGAAAAAAGCCCTTACCACGGTGCATATTTGGCAGTTGTGGAATCCGTTTCAAAGCTTATTGCAACAGGTGCAAAATTTGAAGATGTATATCTTACATTCCAAGAATATTTTGAAAAACCCGGTAAAAATTCAAGAAGTTGGGGCAAACCGCTTTCTGCACTTTTGGGAGCTTTCAAAGCTCAAAAAGAACTTGAAATCGGTTCAATAGGCGGTAAAGACTCTATGAGCGGAACTTTTGAAGATATTACTGTTCCTCCTACACTTGTTTCTTTTGCCGTTACAACAGGAGATTCAAACGAAGTTGTTTCACCTGAATTCAAAAAATCAGGCAGTAAAGTTGTACTTTTAAAATGCGAATACGACGAAAACAATTTACCGATTACAAAAAGCTTACTTGAAAACTTCGATACGGTTTACAAACTTGTAAAAGAGAAAAAAGCTTTGAGTGTTTACACGCCTACTTACGGTGGTATTGCGGAAGCCGTTATGAAAATGGCAATGGGTAACGACATCGGTTTTGAATATGAAAGCGGAATTTCAAAAGAAGATATTTTCGGATATTCATACGGTTCTTTCGTAATTGAACTTGAAAGCGAAGAAAATATCGGTATTACATTGGGTCATACAACTACTAAAAAAGAAATTTCATACAATAACGAAAGTGTTTCCTTTGAAAAACTTTTCGGAATTTACGAAAACAAACTTGAAGAAATTTATCCTTGCAACATAAAAACAACAAACAGTAAAGTTGAAACTTTCAACTTTAACGCAACAAACAGAGTTGCACCGAAAATCAAAGTTGCAAAGCCTAAGGTTCTTATCCCAGTATTCCCGGGTACCAACTGTGAATACGACACTGCAAAGGCTATGAACGATGCGGGAGCCGAAAGCGAGATATTTGTTATCAATAACTTATCCTCAAATGACGTTTCCGAATCTGTAACAGCATTTGCAAACAAAATCAAAGAATCGCAAATTATCTTTATACCGGGCGGATTTTCCGGCGGTGACGAACCTGACGGTTCAGGTAAATTTATAACCGCATTTTTCAGAAATCCCGAAATTAAAGATGCCGTAAGCGAGCTTTTGGATAACAGAGACGGTCTTATGTGTGGTATTTGTAACGGTTTCCAGGCACTTATAAAATTGGGTCTTGTTCCTTACGGAAAAATTATCGACACAGACGAGCATTGCCCCACACTTACATACAACACAATAGGACGTCACCAATCGAAGCTTGTTCGCACAAGAATTGCTTCCAACAAATCTCCGTGGCTTTCAAAAGTAAACGTTGGCGATATTTACACAGTTCCCGTTTCTCACGGTGAAGGAAGATTTATTGCAGAAGAAGCTCTTATCAAAAAACTTGCTGAAAACGGTCAAATAATTACACAATACGTTGACTTAAACGGCAATCCTACTTTTGATATTCAGTATAACCCCAACGGTTCATTCTGTGCAATCGAGGGTATCACCTCACCTGACGGCAGAGTTTTGGGTAAAATGGGTCACAGTGAACGTAAAGGAAGCAACCTTTATAAAAACGTTGACGGAAACTTTGACATGAAGATGTTTGAAAGTGCCGTTGAATATTTTAAATAAGGAGAATTCAAACCATGACAGATATAGAAATTGCACAAAGTGCAAAATCCGAATTTATCGGTGACATCGCAAAAAGAGCCGGTATTGACGAAAAATATGTTGAATATTACGGAAGAAACAAGGCAAAAATCGACTTATCGCTTTTGAAAGAAAGCGATAAGCCCGACGGTAAGCTCATTCTTGTTACGGCAATCACGCCTACACCTGCAGGTGAGGGAAAAACAACAACTACAATCGGACTTGCCGACGGAATGAAAAAAATCGGTAAAAATGCCGTTGTAGCTTTAAGAGAGCCATCTTTGGGACCTGTTTTCGGTATGAAAGGCGGAGCCGCAGGTGGCGGTTACGCTCAAGTTATACCTATGGAAGACATAAATCTTCATTTTACAGGCGATTTTCATGCAATTGGTGCCGCAAACAATCTTCTTGCGGCAATGCTTGACAACCACATATATCAAGGAAATACACTTAATATCGACCCAAGAAGAATTACTTGGAAAAGATGTGTCGATATGAACGACAGACAATTAAGATATGTAACAGACGGTTTGGGAGGCAGAGTAAACGGCGTTCCAAGAGAGGACGGCTACGACATTACCGTTGCATCTGAAATTATGGCTGTTTTGTGCCTTGCAAATTCCGTAAGCGACTTAAAGGAAAGACTTTCAAAAATCATTGTTGCATACACCTACAACGAAGAGCCGATAACAGCGGGGATGCTTAATGCTCACGGTGCTATGACGGCACTTTTGAAAGATGCAATCAAGCCTAATCTCGTTCAAACTCTCGAAGGTAACCCTGCCCTTATTCACGGTGGACCTTTTGCCAACATCGCTCACGGTTGCAACAGTGTTATAGCAACAAAAATGGCTATGAAATTGGGAGATTATGCTATTACAGAGGCGGGATTCGGTGCAGATTTGGGTGCTGAAAAATTCCTCGACATAAAATGCAGATATGCTGGAATTAATCCTTCTTGCGTTGTTCTTGTTGCAACTGTAAGAGCTTTAAAAATGCACGGTGGTGTTCCTAAAACAGAGCTTTCGACTGAAAATAAAGATGCACTTTTGAAAGGTATGCCCAATCTTTTAAGACACATTTCCAACATAACAGATGTTTACAAGCTTCCTTGCGTTGTTGCCGTAAACAAATTCCCAACAGATACTGAAGACGAAATCAACCTTATTATTTCCGAATGCAAAAAACTAGGTGTCAACGTTGTTCTTTCAAATGTATGGGCTGAAGGCGGAAACGGTGGAATTGATCTTGCAAAAGAAGTTATATCTTTGTGTGAAAAAGAAAATAATTTTGAATATGCATACACACTTGACGGTACAATTGAAGATAAAATCAACGCTATTGTAAAGAAAATTTACAGAGGCAACAATGTTATATTTACAAAAGATGCAAAAAAACAAATTGACAAACTCACTGAATTGGGCTTTGATAAGCTCCCTGTTTGCATGGCTAAAACTCAATACAGTTTTTCCGACGACTTGACAAAAACAGGCGCACCCGACAATTTTGACATAACGGTAAGAAACGTTAAGATTAGTGCAGGTGCAGGATTTATTGTAGCTTTGACAGGTAATATTATGACAATGCCCGGACTCCCCAAAAAACCGGCAGCCGAAAATATTGACGTTGACGAAAACGGAAAAATTACAGGTCTATTTTAGGAGGTATAAATGAGCACTACAAAAAAATTAACAAGAACGGCAATTTTACTTGCTCTTATGCTTGTTGTACAATGCTTTAAAAACTTTTCACCATATATTACAGGTCCTATTGTAAATTTAATTTTACTTGTGGCATTTAGCTTTGTGGATTTGAAAAGCAGTATTGCTCTTTGCGTGCTTGCTCCCGTAACTTCCTATTTAATCACTCAAAGCCCCTTAATTACAGCAACAAACTTTGCTGCACTACCCGTAATTATGATTGGAAATATTATATATGTTATAAGTGTATATATTTTTTCCAAAGAAAATATTTTCACATCAGAAAATTTAAAGCTAATATTCGGGCTTTTCTTTGGTTGTATATTAAAATGGGTATTTATGTTTTTAAGCTCGGAATGGGTATTGAAAACAATATTCAGCAAAAATCTTACAGGTATGCTCGCAAAGAAAATAGGTGTGATGTTTGGTTCATTACAGCTTATTGCAGGCTTAATAGGTGCCGTATTATTCTTTGTAATTTATAAAATTCTTAAAAAAGCAGATATTAAATAGGAAAGGAGAATTTATAATGGCAGAAGAAAAATGCAATCACGATTGCAGCTCGTGTTCTTCAAAATGCGAAAACGAAAAACAAAGTTTTATTGAAAAACCAAACGAGCTCAGCAACATAAAAAAAGTTATAGGTATAGTAAGCGGTAAAGGTGGCGTCGGAAAATCTCTCGTTACTTCCCTGCTTGCTTCAAATATGAATAAACAAGGCTACAATGTGGGAATTTTAGATGCCGATATTACAGGTCCCTCAATTCCAAAAGCATTCGGAATTAATTCCGAAATTCAAGGTGGAGATTTGGGAGCATTCCCCGCAAAAAGCAAAAACGATGTTGAAGTAATGTCTCTTAACCTTTTGCTGGACGACGAAACAACCCCCGTTGTTTGGAGAGGCCCCGTTATTGCAGGTGCCGTAAAACAATTTTGGACAGATATTATCTGGGCTGATGTGGATTATCTCTTTATCGATATGCCCCCCGGAACAGGCGACGTTCCCCTTACGGTATTCCAATCAATTCCCCTTGACGGAATTATAATTGTAACTTCACCGCAAGAGCTTGTGGGAATGATTGTTGAAAAAGCAGTTAAAATGGCAAATATGATGGATATTCCCGTTTTGGGTATTGTGGAAAATATGTCATACTTTGAATGTAAAGACTGCGGAAAAATCCACTACATCTACGGCGAAAGCAAAGTTGAAGAGCTTGCAAAAAGATACAAGATAGATACTGTTTACAAAATTCCAATCGACTCTACCATTGCAGAGCTTTGCGACAAGGGTATGATTGAAGATTACGACAAAGTTGATATGAACAACGTTTGTGAAAAGTTAAAAACTCTTATGAATAAATAACAAAAATTAAGTTGATTTTATATGCAAGTGTAACAAAAATTATTTTTTTGTCAAAAACACTTGCAAAAATCGCTTAAATATAGTAATATAGATATGATGTTATTATGTTTTTTGTAAATTGATATAACAAAATAGTTAAATTAATTTGGAGGTGTGAAGAATGGCTTATAAAATTACTGACGCATGCATCAGCTGTGGTGCTTGTGAAGCAGAATGTCCCGTTAGCTGTATCAGCGAAGGCGAAGAAACTTATGTAATCGACGCTGACGCTTGCATCGAATGTGGCGCTTGCGCAGGCGTATGTCCCGTTGAAGCTCCCGTTGCAGAATAATTGCGGAAATATTTTCACAAAATATAAAAAGTGTACCTTATGGTGCACTTTTTTGTTTTTAAATTTTTTATCCATAATCAATAATTTTTTATTAAAAATGTTGCAATTTTTTAAAAATTCTGTTATAATGAAGCTACCACATATTTATTAATACAACTAAATAATGATTAAAACATAACGGTATTTTTTGAATACCTTTGTTTGTTTATCAATAAAACGTAAATAATATTCTTGTTAAAAACGTAGCTTGAATTATGAAATCGTTTTATTGTTAAATTTCGTATTAATAGATGTGTGGTAACATTGAAACAAGCCTCGTTTTTATGCGTGGCATGACTTTTGATGTTGCCACGCATTTTTTATTTGTGTGAGACTTTAGAAAGGAGTTAGTATGTTGTCGGTCGACAAAAGAAAAATTTTTTTACAAAAGGTACACAATAAAAAATCAACTCTGGCAAATGAATCCAATAAACATGGATACTTTTTGGAAGTTATTAAGAAAAAAATTTTGATAAAAAGGAATGACGTAAGTTATGAAACCAATTTTTGAATTGAAAGGAACTTTTGGACAACTTTATATTTATAACGACAAAATAGTGATTGAAAGAAAAGGATTTAAATCATTTATATTGTATGGAATGAAAAGCAGAAAGACTATCCCCATTCGTTTGATAACTTCTATAAAATTTAAGGCTGTAGGAAAAGTAACAAATGGTTATATTCAATTTGGTACGTTGGGAAGCGTTGAAAGTGGTGGTGGGATATTAACAACTCTATCTAATGAAAATACAATAGTTGTTGAAAGAAAAAACGCAGAAATAGCCGAAAAAATAAAACTATATTTGGAAAATAAAATATCCGAAAATTCAAAAACATCACAAGAAAAAGTGTGCATGAATAATATTGATGAACTAAAAAAATTTAAAGAATTGCTTGACAGTGGAATTATAACACAAAATGAATTTAACGAAAAGAAAAAGCAGTTACTGAGGCTATAAAGTCTTATTTTGAGAAAAGTAATGACTTTTAGCTTTCAAAAACCGCATACCACCTAAAAAGTGATATGCGGATTTTCTTTTAGCGTTCTATTTTCAATTACTTTTTGTTTTACTCGAAAATCAAATTTTCATTACAAATAATTTGGTCAATATCGTTTTTATCGCACAGTTTAAAAAGTTTTTTATTGCCGAATTTTGAATAGTCGCATAAAAATATTTTTTTCTCGGCTCTTTTTATCATAGTTTTTCTGATTGTAGTTTCTTCTTCAGAAGAATCGGTAATTTCTCCGTCTTTGGAAACGGCTTGACTTGAAAAAAAGAGCAAATCGGCATTTATGCAATTTAAAAATTCATTACAGCCTTCACCAACAAAAACCTTATTTTTTTCGCTGTATTTTCCGCCTGTACAAAACAATTCATAGCCACAGCCCTCAAGCTCGGAAAGAACTTGCAAGCTATTTGTTATAATCTTTAAATTTTTAAAATTTTTCATATATTTACACATTCTCCCCACAGTGGAAGAAGAATCCATTACAATCGAAGCACCGTCAAAAATAAAGCTTACCGCTTTTTTTGCAATTATATCTTTTTCATGGATATTTTTCTTGTTGCGAAAATCCACGGGCGGATCTTCATTTTTGTATTTCGACAACACAACACCACCGTAAACAATACTGACGTAACCGCTTTTTTCAAGCATGGCTAAATCTCTTCTGACAGAAGATTCACTTGAATAAATCCTTTTTGCAAGTGATTTTACCGTTGAAGTTTTTTCTTCATTTAAAATTTTCAATATTTCTTGTTGTCTTTCATATCTTATCATATCAACACCTCACGTTTTTGAAAAAGTTTGAAAAAATCCGATATTAATTTATCAATATTTGATAATCTACCATAATTACAGTCCTACATTGACAATTAAGTCAAAAGGCTGTATAATATTAATTATACTCACATTTTCAAATAATGTCAAGTATTTTCAAAAAATATCAAAAATAAGGAGAAAAACAACGATGGCAATTGTAACAATTATAGGTTCGGGTATGATGGGCTCGGCACTTGCTTTTCCGGCAAGAGAAAACGGTCACGAGGTAAGACTTGTGGGAACGCATTTAGACAGAGAAATAATCGGCAACTGTAAAAAGCACAATAGACACCCGAAATTTAACAAAGATTTCCCAAAAGGCATAAAATTTTACCAAATTGAAGAAGTAAAAGAAGCAATAGAAAATTCCGATGTGATTATAGGCGGTATAAGCAGTTTTGGTGTGGATTGGTTCGGAGATACCATTATTCCCATTATACCCGAAAATATTCCCATTTTAACGGTTACAAAGGGGTTAATGAATACTTCCGACGGAAAGCTCATTACATATCTTGATTTATGGAATGAAAAAGCAAAACAGTTGGGAAAAAATCTCAATTTCAATGCTGTCGGCGGTCCTTGTACAAGCTACGAGCTTGTTGCTCACGACCAAACAGAGGTAACGTTTTGCGGTAAAGACTTAAACACATTGAAAAAGCTTAAAGAAATAATGGCTACAAGCTATTACCATATAAGCTTAACAACGGACATAACAGGAATTGAAAGTGCCGTTGCACTAAAAAACGGTTACGCTTTGGGGATAGCCTTAACTGTAGGAATCAATCAAAAAGAATTCGGTATTGACAGTGAGCTTCACTATAATTCCCAAGCAGGTATATTCGGTCAAGCTTTAAAGGAAATGTACCAACTTTTGGAATTTCAAAATGCACTTACTTTAAACAATTTAAAGGTTGGAATCGGTGACTTATACGTTACTGTTTACGGTGGCAGAACTCGTCTCGTGGGCATACTTTTGGGCAGAGGGCTTAATATTGACGAAGCAAAAGAAGAACTTAGCGGAGTAACATTGGAATCCCTTGTTGTTGCCGAAAGAGTTGCAAAGGCAGTTATATACAATTCGGAAAAAGGCATACTCAACATTGACGATTTCCCTCTTTTAATGCACATAAACGATATTTTAACAAAAAAAGATCCTGTAAATATCCCCTGGAAAAAATTCACCTACATTGAAGAATAAAATTAAGAGACCCGAAAAATCGGGTCTCTTTTTAAATTTTTGTACTTTTTCTATACATGCTCGGTGTACAGCCACGATATTTTCCAAAGGTTTCGGTGAAATATGCAACGGAAGAAAAGCCCACATCGTAAGCTATTTCGGTTATGGATTTTTCCGTTGTGAGAAGCATTTTTTCCGCATGACCTATTCTTACGAAATTGAGATAATTTATAAAGGTTGTATTCACGGCTTTTTTGAAAATTCTGCAAAAATGGGACTTATCCACATTTAAAATTTTGCTTACCTCACAAAGAGAAATATTTTCCGAAAAATGCTTGTTTATATAATCCAAAGCAGGTGTGATTTTTTCAATATTTTCGGCTTTGAAAAAGCTTTCGGGATTTTTTAAAATATTGTTTCTGTAAAGAACCGCCAATATTTGGTATACATAGGCTTTTATAAAGGCTTCGTAGGAATTGTCAAGGTTGTTATACTCAAGCATTATTTTTTCAATGCAAGCCTTTATTTCTTCATTTTCTTTCGTTCCGTTTTTAAACAAAACAGCATCGTTTTTCAAATTTTTGTCAAAATTTAAAATATAATCGGTAGTCGTAAAATCCCCCAAAGTTACGTTGAGTCCGAATTGCAAAAGAAAAAAATTGGAATCCTTATAAATATAGGTTTTATGAGGAATTTTACTGTTTAAAAACATAATATCCCCCTCGTTAATGTTATAAACTTTATTTTCCACGTAACACTCTTTTTTTCCTTTTTTTAGCATAAAAATTTCAAAAGCATCGTGTATATGCCAATCGCACAAATCATCTTTTTTTGTATTTTCTTTGGGATTACGAATTTTTATGGATGTATTTGAAAATGTCGGATATATAAGCTCGGTTCTCATAAGTTTTTTCACCTCAATATCAATATTGTTATAAAATCAGACAAAATAAATATATACATATTTTAAATTTAGGTTTATAATTATAGTATAACATAAAAAAATTATAAAATCAAGAGGAGAAATAAAAATGAAAGAAAATTTTGCACGATACGTTTCCGCTGAGGGGATGGTGCTTTTGGAAAACAATGAAAATGTTTTGCCTTTAAAAAAAGACGATACAATCGCTTTTGTGGGCAAAGGAATATTTGAATATCATAAGGGCGGTTTGGGTTCTGCCGATGTCTTTAGCAAATATGTTGTAAATATCGTTGACGGTATGAAAGAAAAAGACATCAGTTTGCTTGAAAGTTCTTTTGAAAAAAAAGAAGAATACAGCCTTGATATTTTAAATGAATATGCAAAAAAATCCAACATTGCACTTGTTGGAATATCTCGTTTATCGTCTGAAGGCGGTGACAGAGAAATAAGCGACTACTATTTAAGCAAGGAAGAATCCGCACTTTTTGACAATTTGGATAATTCCGATTTTGAAAACGTGGTTGTTGTTCTTAATATTGGCAGTCTTATTGATGTTGCATCTGTAAAAAAACATAAAAAAGTAAAATCCATACTTATTGTTTGGCAACCGGGTATGGACGGCGGAAATGCCGTTGCAGACATTTTGTGCGGTGATGTTACTCCATGCGGTAAGCTTACAGACACAATAGCCTTTGACTACTACGACTACCCATCAGCAAATCACTTTGACGAATCGGACGATTATGTATATTACTGCGAGGATATATTTGTCGGATACAGATATTTTGAAACATTTGCAAAAGAGAAAGTATTATACCCATTCGGATACGGACTTTCCTACACAAATTTCAAAAAAGAAATCGTTTCATTCAGTGCAAACGAAGAAAAAATCACTGCTGAAATTAAGGTTACAAACATCGGCAATTGCAAAGGAAAAGACGTTGTTCAAATGTATTTTTCTTCACCTAAGGGCGAAGTTTTGAAATCGGCAATTGAACTTTGTGCATATAAAAAGACAAATGACATATCACCGAATGAAAGTGAAATTGTAAAAATTGAATTTAAAACAAATGATATGGCATATTTCAACGAAAAAACAGCAGCCTACACTTTGGATAAGGGAGAATATAATATATATATCGGTTCCGATGCTCGTAATCTCACATTGTGTGGTACATACACAGTGAAAGAAAACAAAATAACAGAGCAATGCACACTTAAATTTACAAAAGGCTTGCCATATAGAATAAATTCAGAGGGAAAATTTGAAGAAACAAATATTTTCAATATTGCAAAAGACAACGGCAACAAAAAAGATGAACCAAACCTCGACAGCGAAAAAGCCGAAACAAAACAGTACACACTTTACGATGTTGAAGAAGGAAAAATCAGTCTTTCTGAATTTATATCCACACTTTCCGACGACCAACTTATTGACACGGCACAAGGTCAACCACCTGCTTTCCCGAGAGGGACAGCCGGTATAGGTAATCTTCCGAAGCTCGGAATTGCAAATCCCCAAACGGCAGACGGTCCCGCAGGCGTAAGAAGATCGAAACCCACAACCTGTTTCCCCTGTGCTACCCTTTTGGCTTGCACATGGAACGAAGAAATTCTTGAACAAATCGGTGCGGTTATGGGTGAAGAATGTATTGAAAACGGAGTTGATATTTTACTTGCACCGGGTCTTAACATTCACAGAAACCCCTTATGCGGAAGAAATTTTGAATACTATTCCGAAGACCCGCTTATTTCTGGAAAAACCGCTTCTGCAATTGTAAAAGGTATTCAATCAAAAGGAATAGGTGCAACAATTAAGCATTTTGCTTTTAACAACAGAGAAAAAAACAGAGGTCATTGTAGCAGTGAAATAAGCGAAAGAGCTGTAAGAGAAATTTATTTAAAAGGTTTTGAAATTGCCGTAAAGGAAAGCCAGCCTTGGTGCTTAATGACTTCCTACAATAAAATCAACGGAACTCACACATCTGCCAGTTACAATCTTATAAGCGGTGTATTGAGAGGCGAATGGGGCTATGACGGAATGGTTATGACAGACTGGCTGGTTGATTCACATTTATGGGAAGAAATTCTTGCGGGAAATAATGTAAAAATGCCCTTTGCTTCTGAAGAAATAGCGAAAGCAAAAGACTTTTTCAAATATAAAACCAATTCAAGAACAATCCTTGAAAAAAATGCTTACTATATTTTAAAATTGGTAATGAAAACAAGAAGATTTAAAGAGAAAAATTTCGGAACATTACACAAAGTTGACAGCTCCGTTATTAAAGCAACAGATTTTACAGAAGTTTCACACATGCTGGCAGGTAGTAGCATTTTTGCTGACAACGAGGAATATTTACATGGTATCGGACTTCAATGGGGTAACCCTGCCTTTATAACATACCGCATTTGTTCGGATAACGGTGGAAAATATCGCATTAATATGAAATTGTCCTGTGCTTATGAGGGAATTAGTATTGGCTTAAATATTGATGGAAACAATGCTTGTGAAATTCCGGTTGAAGTGCCCGAATACAATCTTGAAAAGCCTTTTACAATACAATATGATGGTATCGAGCTTGAAAAAGGCGAACACGAAATGAAATTATTCATAAACGGAAGTAAAGACAGCGAAAGCATATATTTAAGCAAAATATTCTTTGAAAAACTTTAAAAATTAACATAAAAAAGGGATTGCCGAAAAAAGCAATCCCTTTTTTTAATAAAATTTATCTGTCCTTGTTCCAATTTTCCTTATTTGTCTGTCTTTCTCGTGCTATTGCAAGAGCATTTTCGGGAACATCGTCGGTTATGGTAGAACCTGCTGCCGTAAAGGCATTTTTGCCTACCTTAACGGGAGAAACAAGGTTTGTATTGCAACCTATAAAAGCGTTATCTTCAATAACGGTTCTGTGCTTTTTCTTTCCGTCGTAATTTACCACAACAGTACCGCAACCGAAATTAATATTTTTTCCGACGTCGGCATCACCCACATAGGTAAGATGTGCAAGCTTTGTACCGTCGTCGATATTGGAATTTTTTATTTCCACAAAATCACCGATTTTAACTTTTCTGCCAACAACGCAATCGGGACGAATATAGGCAAAGGGTCCCACATTTGTTTCTTCCCCTATTGTACTTTTGGTAATAACGGAGTG
>CAYPIJ010000003.1:0-33368 GCA_964410755.1 uncultured Oscillospiraceae bacterium
ATGTATGTATGTATGTATGTATGTATGTATGAGCGATTTTACATTATTTGCCATATCTTGTCAAGTCCTTTCGTAAAAAATATTATATTTTGTGTATTATAGCATATATTTCATAAAAAATCAATATATTTGGGTTTATTTCGTCATTTTGCACTATAATTTTTTTGTAAAATTAAAAAAATATCTACCGATTATGAGGTAGATATTTTTTGGTTATAATATTTTTTAGTCAATAATTCTTACTCTGATAACACCATCTATTTTCATAAAATCTTCTGTCATAACGGCAGGGATTTCACCGATAACGTCAATCATGGTGCAAGCAATATCTTTTTTAGACTTATTTATCATATTTTCAATATTCATAGAAAGTTTTGAAAATTCGTCTGTGATTTTTGTTATCATTGAAGGCACGTTTTTATGGAAAAGAATAACTCTTTTTCCCTCACCTCTCGGCATGGAAACAGCAGGGAAGTTTACGGAATTTACAATATTACCGTTTTCAAGGTAATCTCTTGTCTGTTTAACTGCCATTCTTGCACAATTATCTTCTGATTCGTTTGTTGATGCACCCAAATGAGGAGTTGCGATAACGCCTTTATAATTTGCAATATCACCATCGGGAAAATCTGTAACATAAGTGCAAACTTTACCGCTGTCAAGACCTTTTTTTACAGCTTCCGTATTAACAAGACCGCCACGAGCGAAATTGAGGATTGTTACGCCCTCTTTCATCATTTCGATTGCGTTTTCGTCGATTGTATCTTTTGTGTCCGGTGTGAAAGGAACGTGGATTGTGATAAAATCGGATTCCTTAAAAATTTCGTCCAAGGTTGTTGCTTTTTTAACGTGTCTTGAAAGCTTCCAAGCAGCATCAATTGAAATATAGGGGTCATAACCGATAACGTCCATACCGAGTTTTACAGCCTCGTTTGCAACCATATTTCCGATTGCACCCAAACCGATTACGCCCAAGGTTTTACCCTCGATTTCCTGTCCAACAAATTGGCTTTTGCCTTTTTCAACCTGTTTTGCAACGTCCTCTGTAAGAGTTTTTGCCCATTCAACACCGGCAATAACATTTCTTGAAGACATCAAAAGACCTGCAATAACAAGTTCTTTTACTGCGTTTGCATTTGCACCGGGTGTATTGAAAACAACAATACCTTTTTCTGTGCATTTATCGATGGGAATGTTGTTTACACCTGCACCTGCTCTCGCAATACACAAAAGATCGTCGGAAAAGTCCATATCGTGCATTGCGGCACTACGAACCAAAATACCGTTTGCTGTTTCCACGTTGTCGGAAACTTCGTATGTATCGGGGCATAAGCAATTCATACCCACCTGTGAAATTTTATTAAGAGTTCCTATTTTAAACATAATTAAAAAGTCCTTTCATTACTAAAAGCCTATTTATTTTTGGCTTCAAATTTTTTCATAAATTCTACAAGAGCTTTAACACCCTCAACAGGCATAGCATTGTAGATACTTGCTCTCATACCGCCTACAGTTCTGTGACCCGCAAGATTTACAAAGCCGGCGTCCTTAGCTTCGGCAATAAATTTTTTGTTAAGTTCGTCACTTGGTGACAAGAACGGAACGTTCATAAGTGAACGGTCTTCTTTTACAACAGTTCCTTTGAAGAAATCGGAAGAATCAAGGTAATCGTAAAGAATTTTTGCTTTTTCAACATTTGTTTTTTCAATTGCCTTTACTCCGCCCATATTTTTAATCCATTCCAAAACAAGTTTGCAAATATAGATTGAATATGTCGGTGGTGTGTTGTACATTGAGCCGTTATCTGCGTGAATTTGGTAGTTGAACATAATAGGAGTATTTTCTCTTGCGTTACCAACCAAATCTTTTCTTATGATAACAACAGTCAAGCCTGCAGGTCCGATATTTTTCTGTGCACCTGCATAAAGCATACCGAATTTTGTTACATCAAGTTCTTCAGACAAAATGCAAGAAGAAATATCTGCAACCAAAGGAACGTCACCTGTATCGGGAATATTGTTGTATTTTGTTCCGTAAATTGTGTTATTCAAAGTGATATGTACATAATCCGCATCGGGTCTGAACATAGATTTTTCAAGTTTTGGAATATAGGAAAATGTTTTATCCTTACTTGAAGCAACAGCGTAAGCATCACCGTAACGGCTACCTTCTTCATAAGCTTTTTTAGCCCACTGTCCTGTTATAACATAGTCAGCTTTTCCTGTTTTCATAAGGTTCAAAGGAATCATAGAAAACTGTGAAGATGCACCGCCCTGCAAGAACAAAACGTAATAATCGTCGGGAATATTCATAAGAGAACGCATAAGGCTTTCAGCTTCTTCAATAATTCCTTTATAAGCGGCACTTCTGTGGCTCATTTCCATAACGGACATACCTGTACCGCCGTAATTTGTCATTTCTTCAGATGCTTTTTTCAAAACATCAAGGGGCAACATAGATGGCCCTGCACTAAAATTGTAAACTCTTTCCATTTATAATCATCCTTTCTTTTTTAGCAAAGTGAAAATTTAATTTATTTTTATATATTTTCAAAAGACTTAAATAGTGTCTTTTAAATCAAAATTACTACATAGGCTCCCTTGTGTAAAGGGGCTTTTTATTAAGAAATTTATCGCAATTATATATAAAAGTTCAATTCCGAAACTGTAGTTTTTCGGAATTGAACTCTATGTAGTCATATTTTTACAAGATTTAAATAGTACAACATCTTAGTTCAATGAAGATAACCAAGGTGGTAAATCCAAATCGTCGTCATCATCCGAAACACTTTTTTGGTTGAGTGCGTTTACTGCACTATCAACAGCACTTTCATCGCTTTGGGAACTTGACTCTTGGGAGGCTCCCACTGAAGAAGTGCTATATCTCATTGTGTCCTGGGATGAGGAGTTTTTAAAATTGGGAAATGTGAGAGTGTCTTTAAATTTGGTCTGTCTATCTGAAAATCCTGTAGCAACGATAGTAACACTTACATCATCACCCATATCTTCATTTGTTACAGCACCCCAAATAACAGTACATTCGGGATCAACCATAGACTGAACAAGTGAACCTGCTTCATTGACTTCCATAAGTCCCAAATTATCACTGCCGGTAACGTTTATTATAAGTCCCTTTGCACCTTCAATTGAAGTTTCCAAAAGCGGGCTCGAAATAGCCATTTTAACAGCTTCAATAACTCTGTTTTCACCACTTGCTCTACCTGTACCCATGTGAGCATAGCCTGTATTTTTCATAATAGTTTGAACATCGGCAAAGTCGGTATTTACATCACCGGAAACAAGAATAATATCACTGATACCTTGTACACCTTGTCTCAAAACATCATCAGCCATTTTAAAAGCCTGTTTAAGCGTGGTATTTTTGTCGGAAACGCTTAAAAGTTTATCATTTGGAATAACGATAAGAGCATCAACATTCTCTTTCAAAGCTTCAATACCTTTTTTTGCGGAATTAGCCTTTTTTATTCCTTCAAAACCAAAAGGTTTTGTTACAACACCAACAGTAAGAATACCGAGTTCTTTTGCTATTGAAGCAACAACAGGAGCAGCACCTGTTCCTGTACCGCCGCCCATACCCGCGGTAACAAATACCATGTCGGCCCCCTGGAGTTCCTTTGCGATTTCTTCTTTGTTTTCTTCTGCGGCTTTTTCACCGATTTCAGGGTTTGCACCTGCCCCCAAGCCTTTTGTAAGCTTTTCACCTATTTGTATTTTTACGTCTGCTTTTGAATTTGACAATGTTGCAAAGTCCGTATTTGCGGCAATAAACTGCACAAGTGCCAAATTATTTTCTATCATATTGTTTACGGCGTTATTACCTGCGCCACCCACACCGAAAACTTTAATAACAGCCGGTTGTGTTGCGCTCATCATTGATGGAATAGGCATAATTTTACCTCCTAATATATTTTTATTTTGCATAATTACACATAACTTCTATTTATTATAACACGATTGTAAATAAATTTCAAGTGTATTTTACAATTTTATTAAAATTTTTTTCTTTTTTTTGCATTTTTTAAATTTCTTCGGGTTCAATATCCGATTTTTCTTCAATTTCGTTTGTTTCTTGTTTTTCGATTTCCTCTTTTTTGGCTCTTTCGGCTTCAGCTTTCTTTTTTTCCGTATATTCCAATATTATATGGTGACGAACGAAAGCAAAGTTATTGAAAATTCGAGTTCCGAAAATAACAATTACGGCAATATAAAGGTCAATTCCTATTTTTTCTCCCAAAAGTATAATTATAACAGCCAAAAGTGCATTTCCCACAAGGCCGGAAACAAAAATTGCCATATTAAAGCTTTTTTTAAAAAAAGCATTCATTCCGCCGAATACGGAATCCAGTGCCGCCAAAATCGCAGCCGCAACATATACGGTTGAGCTTGGAGTAACAACCCACGGTAAAAAAACACCTACGGCAACACCTATCAAAATACCTATAACCGCAAAAATCATTTTTTCTCACCTCCGCTTTGAGTGGAACTGTCAACAGGTGTGGCATATTTAAAGCTTATGGCACCTTTATAAGCAGGAACGGTTATATTTTCCGACTTTTTAATGTCAAACTCAAAACCATAGCCTGCAAGCTCCGACACAATACCGCCTCTGAACAAAAGAGCGGATTCAAGCGTGTCGCTGTCACCTATTGCATTAATTATAAAAGGTGTTGAAATTCTTACATTATTCACGCTTATAACACTTCCCACACATCTTATTTCGGAAAGTGCCGTAAGTCTTTCACCGTTTATGGAAATCGCTTCCGCACCGGCATCTCTAAGCTCATTTACAACAAGCAAAATGTCGGAATCGTGCAAAATATAAAGATTATCCGAGCCTTCCGTTGTGGAAGCATATTTGCTGTCGGTCATTTTCACAATTACACCTTTACCGGTAACTTCCTTAAGACCGGACAAAATTTCGGCATTGTCAAGTTGTTCTTTCAAAAGCTTTGCCGTTGTGTTTGTGTCGTTTGCCGCATCTTTATAACGCTCCAAATCGTTGGAAACACGCAAATAATCGTTCCAAAGTGCATCGTTTTTTTCTTTTTCTTTTTGGTATAAATTTTGAAGTTCCGCAGATCTCAAACCAACAAGAGTACCTTGTCCTTGATTAAGTCTTACGCTTTTTAATTGCCAAGTTATAACAAAAGCCAAAATGCTTAAAACTATGGCAATGGATATTTTTGCTTTATATTCATTTTTCATCTTCCGTAAACACCGCCTTATATTCTTCAACAAATTCCAATTTTCCCGTTTTTTCTTCCGGTATGGAATCATAAACCTCTTTTATGAATTTTATTCTGTAAGACAAATTATTGCCTTCACCCAAATCACATATTATTCCTCTTTTTAAATTCACATACATACTTGTTTTTTTTGCATATATGCTTTCCACGTTTTCCGTCATTTGGTTTTCGCTTATTTCTCGTGACAAAAGAAGAAGCTTTTCAAACATTTTTTTATCTTCCGTTTTTACGATACCGCCAACTTCAAACTCACTGACGTTTACATCCTTTATACACGGTAAATTGTATTTTTCAACCTTTGATGCCGTATCCAAAATTTTACCGTTTTTATCAACAATCAAATAAAGTGATTGCCCACAAGAAATTTGTGCTGTAGGAACACATTCTTGAATGTGAATTTGCACACCTGTGGGAAAGGTTCGTTTCACCTTTGCAACGTCCACAAAGCTTAAATTTTCAAGTTCACTGACTGCCTTTTTCGTTTGAAATATGAAAATATTGCTGTTTTTCAGTATTCCGCTCGCTTCGATTATTTGCTCTTTTGAAAGGTAGGAATTTCCCGAAACGGAAATGGTTTTAATGTTGAAAACGGGTGTCAATAAAACTCCGACTACGCAGAACAAAACAAGAATTATTTTCAAAAAATTGTGTCGTCTTTTGATTTTTGCGTTTCGTTTTTGTTTTCGTGCTTCTTTATTGGCAACATAAGTCCCCTCGCTGTAACCCGATTCGACATCTTCGCCCATTTCATATTCCGTAAGCATTTCGTTGTCATTTTCGTTTTCAAAGTTTCCGTCTTTGTAATTAAGCTCGTCCACTCTCATTTTTAACGCTTCTCCTTTCCTTATTTTTTATATTTCGGGGCAATTTTTCTTTTAAAAATCGCCCCAAAGCAACTATTTTTCTTCTGTTATATCTGCACCCAAATTTTTAAGCTTTTGAGTGATATTTTCGTAACCTCTTATTATATGGTGTGTATCTTCCACAACAACTTTGTCTTTAATTCCCAAAGCTGCAACAATCAAAGATGCACCGGCTCTCAAATCACCGGCTTTAACAACTCCGCCTTTCATTTCATCAATATTTCCTGTAATTTTCAAAGTATTACCGAAAACATTAATATTTGCTCCCAATTTTCTGAGCTCGTTTACATGGTTAAAGCGCTTTTCAAAAATATTTTCAACTATCATACTTGTGCCTTTAGCATTAAGCAAGGCAGAAGTCACAACAGGTTGTGCATCTGTGGGAAAGCCGGGATATGGTAACGTTGAAATCATATCTGTTGCTTTCAATTTTTTCGGTGAAATGAAGGTTATATCATTTCCTTTTTCCAAAATCTTGCAACCTGCCTGTTCAAAAGCCGTTATTGTGCTTCGCATATCGTTGCAAGGTGCATTTTCGATTTTCACTGTACTTCCCGTAACGGCTGCCGCCGCCATATAGGTGGCACATTCTATTCTGTCGGATCGAACGGTATATTCGCAATCCCTGAAATTTTTGTCTTTTCTTACGATTATCTTTTCGCTTCCCGCACCCTCAACAATTGCACCGGCACAATTCAAAAACTCCGCAAGCTCTATTATTTCAGGTTCTTTTGCAACATTTTTGATGATAACATCTTCTTTTGATGCCAAAGAAGCCAAAATTATATTTTCGGTTGCTCCTATGCTGGGAAACGGAAGCGTATATTCACCGCCTTTTATATTTTCGGCGTCAAAATCCAAGCAACCATCTTTTTCCGTAAGGTTTGCACCCATTTTTCTTAAAATGTCGATATGAATATCGATGGGTCTTTTTCCAAGTTCACAGCCACCGGGATAGCATATTGTGCCGTTTCCTTTTACGGCTATAAATGAACCTAAAAAAATTATTGAAGAACGAAGTGCACTCATAAGCTCCTTTGGAACTTCTTTTATAACGCTTTCGGAAGAATCAACCGCCAAAGTTCCTTTATCGTAGCAAACACGACAACCGAGATATTGCAAAATTCTGATTGTTGATGCAACATCGCTTAAACGAGGGCAATTATGAATAATACTTTTCTTTTTTGTAACAACGGTAGTTGCCAAAATGGGAAGAACCGCATTTTTCGAACCCGAAATTTTTACACTTCCCTTTAATTCTTTACCACCGTTTATTATGTATTTCATATAAATTCCGCACCTTTCGCATTTTTAATTTTTTCATACTTCAATTATATGAAAATATGCAAAAAGTGTGAAAAATATCAACCTACAATACTTTCCAAAACGTCATAAATACGTTTTGCGGAATCCGTCACTGCCAAAGGTTCAAGATTTTTTTCCATTTGTTTAAGCTTATCATTGTCGCAAACAAGCTCTTTTATGGTTTTATAAAGCAAATCTCCATTAAGGTCATTTTCTCTTATCATAACACCACCGTTTTTCGAGCTTACAACAAAAGCATTTTTCGTTTGATGGTCAGCCGTAACGTTTGGTGACGGAATAAGAACCGACGGTGTTTTTGAAGCACATATTTCGCTTACCGTCATTGCCCCGGCTCTTGTAATTGCCAAATCGCAAGCACAAAGCACATCAGGCATATTATCTATATATTCTTTCAAAATTACATTTTTATTATCTTTTAATTTTTCAAAAACTCTCTCATAATAACGTTTTCCCGTTCCCATATAGAAAACAATGTTGTCGTCATCAGAAACTTTTTCTGCAACCTCACAAAAAACTTCGTTAAGCTTTTGCGCACCCAAGCTTCCGCCAAAACAAAGAACTATTTTTTTATTTTTCGGAAATCCTAAACTTTCACGCAAATTTTCTTTATTATAATTAACGAATTCTCCCCTTACCGGGTTCCCCGTAACAACACATTTTTCGGGATTTTCCAAAAATTCCTTTGCTTTTTCAAATGCAAGACAATATTTTTGTGCATTTTTGGAAAGAAGTCTGTTAGTCAAACCGGGATATGCATTTTGTTCGGTTATAACGTAAGGTTTTTTTACCTTTTTCACGGCTTCCATTGCCATAAAGCTTATATATCCGCCGCAAGAAATACCAATATCGGGCTTAAATTCTTTAACTTCTTTTAATATTCCCCTGTAAGCCTTATAATCTTCATAAAGTATGAAAAAATTTTTAAGAAGATTTTTCCTGTCAAGACCTTTTGCCTTAAAAAGCTTATATCTTCCGCCACAATCGGGATAAAGTTTTTTTTCCAACGGTCCGTCCGAACCAATGAACAAAACTTCGTTATTTTTATCTTTTTTTAAAATATATTTTCCAATGGCAATAGCCGGATTTATATGTCCGCCCGTTCCACCTGCGGAAATAACAACTCTCATTTTTCCATACCTTTCTTTTTTATTTTTTACACGACTTTTCAACTGAATACGGACAAATTTACTCTACTATGACTTTGGGCTGGGACGATATGTTCAGTATCATTCCCATTGCAACCATCTGAAAAACAAATGAACTTCCCCCTGCCGAGAAAAACGGCAACGGTATACCCGTTGGAGGAATTGAAGACGTTGTAACACCTATGTTCAAAATAACCTGAATTATAATAAGAGCAATAAGTCCAAATACCAAAATCATTGAATATCTGTCAGGTGCGTTAAGTGCAATAACGGTTGCCCGCCACAAAAGAACAATAAACAAAACCACAACAAGCATTGCACCCAAAAATCCCAATTCTTCGCATATAATCGAAAAAATAAAGTCATTTTGAGGCTCAGGTATGTAAAGATATTTTTGTCTGCTCCTGCCAAGTCCAAGTCCCGCAAAACCGCCACTGCCTATGGCATACAAAGACTGAACTGCCTGATAACCCGTATCACTTTTATCCAAAAAAGGATTACGAAACGACATCATTCTTTCCACTCTGTACGGCTCGGCAAAAGCAAGCACAGCACCCACAATTCCGGCAACAATTCCCGTTCCCGCAAAAATTCTCATAGAAACACCGGAAACAAGCATCATAACACCAATCGCTCCCACTATAATGATAATAGCGGAAAAGTGCGGTTGGAATATAAGAAAAAGTCCGCAAAGTGCAAAAACCAAAACGCAAGACGCCAAATACTGCCACGTTTTTCGCCAATGGCTGTCTTTAATATTGGAAAGAATATAAGCACACATAATTATAATAGCAATTTTTGCCATTTCCGAAGGTTGCATCGAAAAAGGTCCCAATCTCAACCATCTTTTCGCCCCCTTTACGCTTGTTCCCACAACAGCAACAAGCAACAGAAGAAATACCGATGCACCGTAAATTAAAAAACGCATTTTTTTAATGATTTTATAGTCCACACTTGCCGTAAAAAACATAGCAAAAACACCGATAACAGCCCACAAAGACTGAGATTTCAAATATTCCATTCCGTCGCCCGAACTGTAAAACGAATTAGGCGATGACGCACTGAAAACCATTATAAGGCCGTAAACCGTGAGCATAAGCACAGTCATCAAAAAAACATTATCAACTTCGCCCAAAGTATTTTTTATCTTTTTTAGCACCGTTTATTCTTCCTTTCTTCAAATTTTTTATATTAAACCATAGACAAATATGCTATAACACCGCCCAAAATCGTTATTGCACTGAAAAGAACAACAATTTTGTTTTCACTGTAACCACTCATTTCCAAGTGATGGTGAAAAGGCGCCATTTTGAAAAGTCTTTTTCCGTGTGTAAGCTTAAAATATCCAACCTGTAGCATAACTGAAACAGCTTCCAAAAGGTAAACTATTCCCACAATTATCAAAATTAACGGGTCATCGTTCAATATAGCCAAAGAAACAACTGCACCTCCCAAATAAAGTGAACCTGTATCTCCCATAAACACTTTTGCGGGATGCAAATTGAAAATTAAAAATCCGCACAAAGCACCGCAAAGAGCAGATGAGTAAAGTGCAAGACCGTCTTGCAAAAATACCATTGAAACAAGTGAGAAAAACAGCATAACAAAAGCTGTAACCGTTCCTGCAAGACCGTCTATTCCGTCGGTTAAATTAACGCTGTTTATAAAGCCTATCATTATGAAAACGTAAAATAAGCTGATAAAATATCCCATTTCAAGATGAATATGTGTAAAGGGAATATGAAGTGATGTTTGAACAACATTAAGCTCAATTCCCAAAATACAAAATGCTATTGTAACAATAAGCATAAGGATAATTTTTCCCATTGGTGAAAGTCCCAAATTTCTTTTTTTAACAACCTTTATGTAGTCATCAATAAATCCGATAGCACCACATAAAAGAGGAAACAAAAGAGCAAAAAGCCCTTTTACGTCACGAATAAATACTGCACCTACCAAAGTAGCGGAAATAATGAAGATAAAACCACCCATTGTAGGTGTGCCCGATTTACCCTCGTGCCACTTCGGTCCTATTTCCAAAATTTTTTGACCGAATTTCAATTTTTTCAAAACGGGAATTATTACAGGTCCAATAAGAGCGCTTACAAAAAAGCCCAAAACCACGCAAATTGCCGACAAAAAAGTTATATTCATTTTAGTTATTTCCTTTCAATTATTTGATAAATTCAAAAATTTCTTCAAATTTATAAGCTCTGGAAGCTTTAATAAGCACACAATCGCCATCTTTAAGCAAAGAATTAATTTCGTTTTTCAAATCTGCTTTTTTCTCATACAAACGAATTTTATCCTCGCTCATTCCTGCTTTTAATGCACCGTCTTTTATATAACAACTGTTTTCTTCGCACAAAATTAGCAAATCGACATCGTTTTCAAAAACACTTTTTCCAACTTCATTTAAAATCGGTTCAAGATAGTCGCCCAATTCTCCGATAGCTCCCAAAATCGCAACCTTTCTTTTTGAAGCGGTATCTTTCAAAAGCTTCAATGATGCACGCATTGAGTCCAAAGAAGCATTATAGCAATCGAGAATTATTTTTTTCTCGCCTACGCTTTTAAGCTCCTGCCTTAAAGCAACGTTTTCAAACTCTGAAAGCCCCTTTTGAATTTGTTCGTTTGTCGCTCCCAAAACCTTACCTGCAAGAATTGCGGAAGATGCGTTTTGAATATTATGAACACCACCGACATTAAGGATAAATTCATATCCGTCGCAAACAAACACACATTTTTCTTCACATTCTTTAACTTCAATGGGATATTTTCCGTTTTTTATTCCGAAAAGCTCTGTTTTAATTTTTATGTCTTTTCTTGCATTCACAAGCATTTCGTCATCGCCGTTTAAAAGGAGACAACCGTTCTCACTCATTCCGTCAAGAATTTCAAGCTTCGCTTTCAAAATATTTTCTCTTGTTTTCAATTTTTCAATATGGGACATTCCAATCATTGTAATAATGCCAATATCGGGCTTTGCAATTTTTGAAAGATAGGAAATTTCTCCAAAATCACTCATACCCATTTCCAAAACAACAAATTTTTCGTCACCGTCCATAGCAAGTATGCTGAGAGGAAGCCCAATATCATTATTAAAATTTTTAATTGTTGAAGCTGTTTTTCCAAGCTGGGAAACAACCGATTTCACAAGTTGTCTCGTTGTGGTTTTTCCCACGCTACCGGTAACACCAACAACTGTTGCATTTGTTTTTTCAAGATAATATTTTGCAATATCACCCAAAGCCTTTTTTGTGTCTTCAACCTTTATTACAAAGCCTTTATTTTCAAAATCTGTCTGTTCTTTGTGTGTAATACATCCCAACGCATTATTTTCAAAAGCCTTATTTATATAATCGTGACCGTCAAAGTTTTCGCCTTTTAAAGGAACAAAAATCTTATTTTCCATATTTTCTCTGGAATCGGTGCTTACCCCCGATACCACCGTATTTTCGTTGCCGAACAAAAGCTCCCCCCTTGTGGCAACGCATATTTCTTCTACTGTAAGTTGCATATTTCCCTCACAATTTTTCTTTCGTCAAATTCTATGTTGTAATCTTTAAATTTCTGAACAGTTTCATGCCCTTTTCCCAAAAGAAGAACAATGTCATTTTCGCAAGCCATATTCATGGCAAATTCAATCGCCTTTCTTCTGTCAACCTCGGTATGAACATTTTCTTTGTTGTCTATTCCCACCATAATATCGTCTATTATGGCTTGCATATCCTCACTTCTGGGGTTATCACTTGTAACAATAACAACATCGGAATACATTTTCGCCATTTTCCCCATTTTCGGTCTTTTGCCTTTGTCTCTGTCACCACCGCAACCGAAAACGGTTATCAGTCTGCCTTTTTTAAACTCTTTAACGGCAGTAAGAATATTTTCCATACCGTCGGGAGTATGTGCATAATCGATAATAACCTTGTATGGCTTATCTATTGGAACAACCTCACATCTTCCCATAACACCTTTTGCATTTTTAAGGCTCATTTTTACAAAGCCGTCCGGTATTCCCAAAATTCCGCAAACACCGCAAACTGCCAATGAATTATAAACGGAAAAGCTTCCCGGTATCGGAAACACAACTTTGTATTCCTCATTGTTTCTTTTTACTGTGTATTCAACGGAATCATCTTTATGTTTAACGTGAATTGCCTTATAATCGGAATTTTTATTAACACCGTAAGTCACAAGTCTGCCTTTAACACCTTTTTTCATAACATCAACATAACTGTCGTCCGCATTTATAAGGGAATTTTTACACTGCATAAAAAATTTGCTTTTTGCTTCCGCATAATTTTCCATTGTTTTATGGTAATCCAAATGGTCTTGGGTGAGATTGGTGAACACACCTACCTCGAAATTTATTCCCCAAATTCTGTCTTGTGCAACAGAATGGGAAGAAACCTCCATAACGGCAAAATCGCATTTTTCTTTTTTCATTTCGTTTAAATACATAAAAAGTTCCGGTGCTTCCGGTGTTGTATTTGCGGAAGGAATTTTTTTGTTACCCACAACAATATCGTTTGTGCCGATAAGACCAACCTTATATCCGCACCCTTCCAAAGTTGTTTTCAAAACAGTTGTAACCGTGGTTTTTCCGTTTGTACCGGTAACGCCTATCATTCTTAAGCTTTTTTCGGGATTGCCGTAAAAATTGGAAACAATAATTGCAAGTGCTTTGTTGGTGTTTTCAACAACAACATTCAAAATTCCGTCCAATTCCAACGGATACTCCGAAACAAAAGCACGACAGCCTACATCGTAAGCCTGTTTTGCAAATTCGTGCCTGTCGGTATTAATTCCCTTTATACAGACAAACAAGCTATTTTCGTCAACTTTTCTTGTATCGTAAGATATATTTTCAATTTGTATATTTTCATTACCTCTGACTTCTTTTACGTCTGCATTATTCAGAAGTTCACTTAATTTCATAATAAAAATGCCTTCTTTCTGAATTTTATTTTTTATCTTTCTTTTTTTATTTTTTGTCCAATGTCATTTTTGCCTACGTATACAGCTCTATCATACACAGAGGATTTCTCCGTGCAGGTACTACGACCTTTAGTCGAAATGACATTGTAAATCTTACTCGCTGTTTGTATTTTCGCCTTGTTGGTCGCTTTGTGAATTATCTTTAAATTCAACGGTTATTTGCGTGCCTTGGGTTACATATTCACCTACTTCAACACCTTGCGATATTGAAGTAACGCTGTCAACATTTCCGTTTATACCAACAGCATTCAAAATAAGCTTGCTGTTTTCCAATGTTTCTTTTACAGAATAGTAATTTTTACCTGTAACATCAGGCATTTTTACGGAATTTGAGGGCTTTGCATCACCTGTATAAATTATAACCGTTCCTCCCTCAGCCAATACTGAATCGGCTTTCGGAATTTGGATATTTACTATATCACCGTCCCCCTCCGTAACGCAACGAAGTCCGACTTTATTAAGCTCTGCTTGTGCATCTGTTACGCTCATCGTAACAACATTGGGAACAGTTGCTTCACCGTCTTTTGTTTCTGTTGTTTCGGGTTCAAGTCCCATATATCTTAAAACATCGTCAAGAATTTTTCCTGCCAAAGGAGCTGCCGTAGCACCACCTGTATGAAGTGCGCCACCGGGTTCGTCAAGCATGAGAAGTAAAACAACTTGTGGGTCATTACAAGGTGCAATACCGGCAAAAGATGCAACATATTTGTTGTTTCCTCTTGGAATTTTTTCACTTGTTCCTGTTTTTCCGCCTATTCTGAAGCCTTCCAAATATGCCTGACCGCCTGTTCCTTCAGAAACAACTTTTTCCAATACACCTTTCATTATCTGTGAAGTCTGTTCGGAAACTACCTGTCTTACAACTTCCGTGTCTTTTTCTTCAATCACATTTCCCTGTGAATCCGTGATATTCTTTAAAAGATGTGGTTTTAAAAGCTTTCCGTCATTTGCAACGGCACCGATTGCCGCAAGCATCTGAAGCGGTGTTACCGTAGGACCTTGACCAAAAGATGCGGTTGCCAATTCAACCTCGTTAAAATTACTCATCGGATAAAAGGTTCCTGATGTTTCACCGTTAAGCTCAATCCCCGTAGTCTGAGTAAATCCAAATCCTTTGTAATATTTATAGAATTTATCTCTACCAACCTTTGCACCTGTAATCATAAATGCAGGGTTGCAAGAATTCATAAGAGCTTCAACAAAGGTTTGTGTACCGTGACCGGCTGTTTTCCAGCAATTTATTCTTCTGTCGGCAACAATATGGTAACCGGAACAGTTGAACGTATCGTTAATTGTTACCACACCTTCTTCAAGTGCCATCGCACTTGTAATAATCTTAAATGTGGAACCGGGTTCATAACTGTCAACAACTGCTTTGTTTCTCCAAAGTTTATTTAAATAATCGCTTCTAAGCTCACTTTTTTCCTTATTATCATCGGATTTTTTAATTTCTTCTTCAACCGTCTTATCGTAAATTTTAAAAGGCTCGTTAAGGTTAAAATCAGGCTTTGTTGCCATCGCCAAAATTTCGCCTGTCTTAACGTCCATAATTATTCCGGCGGCACCGTTTTGAACATCGTAATCTATAATTGCCTGCTCCAAATGTTTTTCCAAAAAGTGCTGAATTGTAACATCTATGGTAAGAGTTACATCGCAACCGTCCTGTGCGGAATAATATCTGTCGTATTTATAGGGCATATCACTGCCGGCAGCATTTTTTGCCGTTACAATTCTACCGTTTTTGCCCTTTAATTTACTGTCATAAATCATTTCAATTCCCAAAAGTCCCTGATTATCTTCACCGGAAAATCCTACTATGTGGGAAGCAATGTTGTTATAGGGATAATACCTTTTGGTGTCCTCGTCAATGGTTACGCCTTGCATTTCAAGAGCTCGGATTTTGTCCGCAGTCTCTTTTTCCACTTTCTTTTTAAGCACAACGTAGGAAACATTGGAATTCATTTTTTCCTTTATTTCTTTTTCGTCCATTTCCAAAATTTTCGCAAGCTTTTTTGCATATTCGTCCTGCTTTTTGCTTTTTTTAATGTCCGCAGGAGTAATACCCACGGTTTCAACGTCAGCACTTACCGCAAGCTGTTTACCGTTACGGTCATATATGGTTCCCCTCTTTGCGCTTATCTCTCTGTCACGAGTTTGCTGCTCCAATGCCTCTTTCGCTAAAGTTGGTCCCCAAATAAACTGTATGTAGGCAATTCTTGCCGATAATGCCACAAAAACAAGGATAAAAAGGATGCATAACACCCTTATCCTTGCTTTAATTTTGTCTTTTGTATTTTCGTTTGTTCTAATTTTTTTCTTCACCAAGCATCCGCTCTTTCTTTAATTGTCTTTTTTGTGATGCGTTCCTCTTTTTAATTTATATTAATACCTTATTTAAGATATGCCATAAGACCGGAAAGAAATTTTCTGTCTTCCTTTTTGTCGTCTTCGTCTTTTTGAGAATTTATCACACCGTAATCCTCAGCCAAAACGTCAATATAGACAATTTGGCTTTTCTTTGCTCTGTTCATACCGTAATTGGAAATTGCAAGTTCTTCCACGGCTTTCAAATCAATACTTTTGTTAATGTCAACCTGTGCTTTTTTGTTTTCGCTCAATAATTTTGTATATTCGCTGTTAAGCTGAGACACTTTTCTTTTTTGCTCAGTAACCTGCATATTTTTTGTAAGAAGAAATAACGAACCGATTAAGATAACACAAACCACTGCCACACACTTAAGTTTAAATGCGGTTTGGTTCTTTTTTACTTGCTTTCTTTTTCCGAAAGTTACATCATGTGTTTTTGTAATATGGTTGTTTGAATAATCGCTGTAATATTGTTTTCTTGCAAGATTATCATTATACATTTTTTCGGCAGTTCCTTTCCTATATCGTTTCTAATCGGCTATTTTTTCTATAACTCTCAAATGCGCCGACTTACTTCTGGGGTTAAATTCAAGTTCTTCCTTTGAGGGAGAAATCGGTTTTCTTGTAATGAATTTTGCTTTCGGTTTATTTCCACATACACAAACGGGAAAATCGTTGGGACAAGTACAAACATCAACCAAGCTCTTAAAATATTCCTTAACAATTCTGTCTTCAAGAGAATGAAATGTTATTATACACATTCTTCCACCAACTTCCAAAAGCTCGAAAAAGCTTTCAAGTCCTTTTTTCAAAGAACCCAACTCGTCATTCACTTCAATTCTTATTGCTTGAAATGTTCTCTTTGCGGGGTGCTTGTCTTTAAGGCTTTTTGCCGGCATTGAATGTCTTATAATGTCAATAAGTTCAAAAGTTGTTTCAATCGGTTTTTCTGCCCTTTTTTTCACTATATTGGAAGCAATGCTTTTTGCATATTTTTCTTCACCGTAAAGACTTATTATTCGCATAAGGTCTTTAAAGTCGTATTCGTTTACAACATTTTTTGCACTGAAAGGCGACGATTTATCCATACGCATATCAAGTGGAGAATCTTCTCTGTATGTAAAGCCTCTGTCCTTATTATCAAGCTGATAGGAAGAAACTCCCAAATCAGCCAAAATTCCGTCTGCTTTTTTTGAAACAAAATTTTTAATTTCACAAAAATTGGCTCTTACAAACTGTTTTTCGCAATCAAATTTTCCCAAACGCTCTTTTGCCACATTAAAGGCTTCTTCATCTCTGTCAACACCTATAAATGTACCGTTTTTTCCAAGACAAGAACAAATCCCCGAGGAATGTCCGGCACCGCCCATTGTTGCATCAATATAAACGCCGTTTTCTTTTATATTTAAATTTTCAATACATTCGTTATACAAAACGCTCTTGTGAAAAAATTCCATATTTTATATACCCAATTCCTTAAGCATTTCGGAAAGATTATCCATATTGGCAACGGTATTTGCCTCATATTCGGCATAAGCATCGGAATCCCAAATTTCTATACGGCTTGAAAGTCCAACCAAAACCACGTCTTTTTCCAATCCGGCATATTCTCTCAATTTTGGAGGAACAACAAATCTTCCTTGTTTATCTGTTGTTACCTTTTCGGTATTTGCAAAAACAAATCTTTGCAAAACTCCGCCTTGTGCTATGGGAAGTGCTTTGATTTTATCTTCAAGCTCGTGAAAACCGTCTTCCGTATATACAAACAAGCACTTTTCAAAACCACGCAACACAAAAAAGCTCTCGCCCAACAAATCTCTGTATTTGGACGGAAGTGTTACTCTACCCTTTTGATCCAAGGTGTGGCTCGCTTGTCCGTAAAACATTCACCGTTTTCCTTTCCTTACAATTTAAAGCGTTTATTTTAAAGATAGCAATAAAACAAGCATTGTTTATCTTGTTTTATATAAAATCCGAAAAATAAGAAAGCGAGGTGGGTTCAAAGTACATCAGGGATAACAAAAAAATCAACACCGTAACATTTTGAATTCCGACAACAAAATGAAAAAATCGGTAAAAACTAAAACCCTTTTTCACGAAAAACCAAAATTTTAGGTTTTTTCATTCCACTTTATGGGAAATCGTGGCACTTTGAACCACTCTTTAATAACATTATACACTATTTCTGAAAAAAATCAAGTCTTTTTTTAAAATTTTTTAAAAAATTTTTAATATTTTTGTAACATTGTAAAAAATACTATCATTTTTGCTGTATTTTGCCCAAAAAATCAAAAAAAAAACACAAAAATAAAAAGCGATTTTCGGGTAAGCAAAACGCAAACGCCAAAAATCGCTTTTTTAATATTCAATTTTTAAATTTTACTTTTTGTTTCTCAAAAGCTTAAGCGGTTGTATCACAACAAAATTTGCAATGGAAAGTACACAAATCATAGCAATGTTAAACCCACTTAACGGAGCAACCTCAAACATAGCTTCAAAAACAGGAACAAGAAGCACCGCAAAAAGGAGAACAAAACCAATCAAAAAGGCTTTTATCATACCCTTGTTGTTAAAAAGCTTCTTTGAAAAACCGATTGCATAGTCACTTTTACAGTTAAAACCGTGAACAAGTCTTGAAAAGCAAAGTGTTGCAAAAGCCATAGTTCTTGCCGTTTCTTGATTTGTCCTCAAACCGATATAAAATGCAGCCATTGTCATAATTGCAATTACAACACCTTCAACACCGATATTTGTAAGAATTTTCTTTGTCAAAACAGACTGATTTTTAGGTCTGGGCTTTTCTTCCATAACTCTGTTTGTATGAGGCTCACTTCCCAAAGCTATGGCTGGCAAGCTGTCTGTTAAAAGGTTTATGAAAAGAAGATGAACAGCGGCAAAAGGTACAGGAAGATTCATAAGTGATGCAAACACAACGCAAAGTATACCCGCAAAATTTCCCGAAAGCAAAAATTGAATTGCTTTTTGAATATTTGCATAAAGATTTCTGCCGTTTTCAACTGCTTTTACAATCGTTGCAAAATTGTCGTCGGTAAGTACCATACTTGCAGAATCCTTTGCAACTTCACTTCCTGTAATTCCCATTGCAACTCCAACATCGGCTTGTTTCAATGCCGGTGCATCGTTTACACCGTCACCTGTCATGGAAACAATACAACCTCTTTGTTGCCAAGCATTTACAATTCTGATTTTATGCTCGGGAGAAACTCTTGCGTAAACCGCTACGTCTTTTACAAATTCTTTAAGCTCGCTGTCGGAAAGTTTTTCAATCTCTTTTCCCTCGCAAGCTCTGTCACCCTCACGCAAAATGCCTATTTCTTTTGCAATTGCCGATGCGGTAACAAGATGGTCACCCGTTATCATAACAGGCTTAATCCCTGCTTTTATGCACTCCGCAACAGCAGCCTTTGATTCCTCTCTGGGAGGGTCTTGCATAGCAATAAGTCCAAGCAAAATATATCCGTTTTCATCTTCAAGACCGATATTTAAGTCTTTTACGTCTTTTTCGCAAACAGTCAAAACTCGAAGTCCGTTATTTGAAAATTCTTCATTTGCTTCTTTTAACTTTTTCTTGTCTTCTTCCGTAAAGGCTTTTTTACCGTCATTTGTTTTCATTTCAACAATACGGTCAATCAAAACATCGGTTGCCCCCTTTGTGAGCATTTTGTAATTATCGCCTATTTTATGAACGGTTGACATAAGCTTTCTGTCGGAATCAAAGGGAATTTCCGCAAGTCTGGGAAATTGTTCTCTAACCTTTTCGTAAGGCAAATTATGTTTGTCGGAAAAAGCAATCAAAGCAACCTCTGTGGGATCACCTATTTCTTTCCCCTCATTGATTGTTGAATCGTTACACAATGCACCGTCAATAACGAGCTGACCTTGTCTTAATGTAATCTCACTGTCTCCGTCTATTATTTCACCGTCAAAATAAAGTTTTTTAACAGTCATTTTGTTTTGAGTTAAAGTTCCTGTTTTGTCGGAGCATATAACGGAAACACTCCCAAGTCCCTCAACAGCCTGCAATTTTCTTATAATTGCATTTTCCTTTGCAAGCTTTTGCGTTCCTACCGAAAGCACGATTGTAACAATGGAACTTAAAGCTTCCGGTATTGCGGCAACTGCCAAAGCAACGGCAAAAATAAAGGAATCAACAAGTGTTTCACCTCTGAACATACTCAATCCGAAAACAACGGCACAGACAACAAGTATTGCCATGGAAAGCTTTTTGCCGAAATCGTCAAGACTGATTTGCAAAGGTGTACGCTTTTCCTTTGTATTTTTAAGCAATGTGGCAATTTTTCCGATTTCCGTATTCATTCCGACGCCTGTAACAACGGCTCTTCCTCTTCCGTAGGTTGCAAAACTGCCGGAATATACCATATTCACCCTGTCGCCCAAAGGAGCCTCACCCTCAATATCGCAATCTTTCTTTTCAACAGGTTCACTTTCACCTGTCAATGCACTTTCCGCACATTTAAGACTTGCATTTTCGATAATTCTTCCGTCGGCACAGACATAGTCACCGGCTTCAATAACAAGAATATCTCCGACAACAACGTCTTTCGACTCCTTTATAACGGTTTGACCGTTACAAAGCACCTTTGCGGTAGGTTCACTCATACTTTTTAAGCTTTTCAAGGATTGCTCCGCTTTCAAATGCTGAACCGTTCCCAAAATTGCGTTTATGGTGATAACCAAAAAAATAACAACGGCACTTTCAATATCCCCCAAAATCCCTGAAATAATTGCGGAAATTATGAGAATAATAACAAGAAAATCCTTATATTGGCTTAAAAATACCATAACCGGGCTTTCTGCCTTTTCCTCCGCAAGCTCGTTTTTTCCGTACTTTTCACGATTTTCCTCTCTTGCTTCGTCCGTAAGTCCCTGTTCACTTGCACAAAGCTCTTTTAAAATGTCTTCTTTTTTCTTTTGATAAAACTCCATTTTTTCTTCGTCCCTTTCTTTTTTGAAAATAAAAATAGCGAAACTTTTATCACAGAACACAAAAATTCCGCAATAAAAGTCTCGCTTCTTAATAACACAGTCCGGATTTACCAAAATGTAAATCGTGTATTGACGATACTGCATCACATTCTTTTTCAAAAAGAATGCAAGCTACTCCCCTTTACTAAGATTATTATATCATAAACTTTTCATTTTGTCAATACTTTTTTGTGTTTTTTGTTTTTGTAAGAATTTATCAAAAAAAGTACATATATCATGGAAAATCACCATTTTATTGTGATATAATGAATTTAACATAAAATAAGGAGAATGTGCCATGAATACAATAAGATTAAGTCCCAATGAGGACATTGCAAAAAAAATTTCCGAAGTCAACGACAACACAACCGTCGTTTTATCGGAAGGCAGATATTTTATAAATAAGGAAATAGAGTTAAAAAACAGAAAAAACATAACAATTGAAAACGACGGAACCGTTATAATATCCGGTGCAAAGCTTTTGAATAACAAAAAGTTTAAAAAAGTAACAGACGAAAATATTTTAAACCGTGTATGCGAAAATGCTCGCAACAAACTATATTCATACGATTTGGAAACAGACGGAATTACAAATTTCGGAAAATGGGAAGAAAGAGGTTACCGTCGCCCCTATGTAAACGCACCTTTACAGCTTTTCAAAAACGGAGAAATCCAAAGTTTCTCACGTTATCCAAAAAAAGGATTTTTGCCAATAGGCGAAGTTATCGACAAGGGTTCCGTTCCCAGAGATGGAGACTTTTCGAAAAAACAACCTATCTTCAAATACACGGATGACCGTATTTCAAAATGGAAAGATGAAAAAAATGCTATGCTTTCGGGTGTTTTCTATATTCCCTGGGCTGATGCCACAATCGGACTTGATACAATTGACGAAAAAGAAAAAACCATAAAATTAAAATCACCTCACCTTTACGGAGTTTTCCAAACGGACGAGAACAATCCCGGCAGAGGATTTTTCGGGCTTAATCTTTTTTGTGAATTAAGCGAAGTGGGAGAATTTTATTGCGATAATGACGCAAAAACCTTATACGCCGTTTTGAACGATGATTTTTCAAAGGACGAATTTTGTGTTTCCGTATCCGAAGAAAATATTTTTTCAATAATGGACTGCGAAAATATCTCAATCAAAAATTTAAGTCTTGACGGAACAAGAGCCATAGGAATTTACATTGAGGACGGAAAAGCTTTTCACGGACGGTCAAGGAACATACTCAATCTACAACGATGACAGAGCTTGCGGAACTGTTATTGAAAGCAACATTTTCTATAAGGGCGGTTATTTTGCAATTTTGCATAACTCCGCAAATGACATAAAAATCAACAATAACATTGTTATAGATTCCGTTGCTTTTCTTTTCCACGGACAAGGTCCCGTCGGTACTTACGGAAGAGAAAACAAGGATTTTAAAAACGAGCTTGTTTGGAAGCGTTTGAACGAAAGCATAGATATGACAAAACCACCCTACAGCACAAAATATCCCGAAATGCTTACATATTTTGACTGTGACGATATGAGAATTGAGGTTTGTGATAACATTGTTTTGAAATGCCCCAATTTTATTCTTATGTGGTCAAGGCAAGAAGACAGATTTATGGCAGGCAAGGAAGAAAAAGCTTGGTTTAAAGAAATCGGAAATGTCTATTGTGAAGATACATCTGTTTTATGTGATGTGGAAAACAACGATTTTTCAATAAACAAAAATCACTCTTGGGCAAAGCTACTTTCTTTAAAGAAATCGATTTTAAGAACATCGGTATAATCAATAAATAAGTAATTATTTATCAAAAAATGTAATTTTATATCATTGAACACACAGCTTTCATTGTGGTATAATATTGTATGGAAAATTATTGCTTTAATATATTTTGTCATTTCGACCAAGTGCCACTATCATGCACGGAAAAATCTTAATTATATAATATGTTATACGTAAAAAAATTAATTACAATAAAAGATTTAAGAAAGGAAAAACATTTATGAAAAAACTATTATGTTTATTCTTAACACTCACAATGGTTTTATCTTTAGGTTGCATTTCGGTTTTTGCCGACAGCGATTACACAGAGATAAGACTTGCCAACACAGAAACAATGGCAACATTCGACCAAAGTATCACTCTTAAAGCAGAGGGATATAACGGAACAGCTTGGGAAGAAATCCCAAACAATCAATTAAAATTCACAGCTCAATCACGTTTTGTAGATATTTCCGCAGATGGCGTTGCAAAACTGAACAACGATTTTTTTGCTTCATTCAATAAAGGAGCATCAGACGGAAAATCTTTAAGTACACCGATAACAGCTACATATAAAAAAACAGACGGCACTGTACTTGCAAAGAAAATACTTCTTATGTTTGGTTCACAAGCAAAAAAAGACGGTTATTCAAATTCAGGTGTACAAACATGTGATACCGTTGCGGAAAGTGTTCCCGGTTTAACAGGAGAAAAAGTTTTTTCTTCTGCTGCTATATCCGGAAAAATTTCTGAATATTTAAGCGGTTACAGTACAGAATCATTTTACGAAGCATGGTTTTACGATCCCAACGATTCACAAGTGGGCGGTTGCATAGCTTTGGCCAACGATGCAGTAGGCAATTCAAACTTTTATTTATACATAAAAGCAAGCAGTGCAACACAATATTTCGTTGCTGACGGAGTAAATCCAGCCGATGGTTTTTCAGGCAACGACTCAACAGGTGGTAAAGCAATTGCTACACGTTTCAAAGGTTGGCACCAATTTGTAATAAATCTTGTTACGGGTAAAAAATTAAAAGCATATTTAGACGGTGAACTTGTATACGAAAAAGAACTTTCCACAGTTATAAACAATTCAGCTATGAAAATTTTAAGAATATACGGCGGCGGAAATCTCTATTATGACAAAATCCGTGTTATGCGTTCAAAAACCGTTCCCGAAAACACCCCAACCGTAAACTATGCAAATGTTTTGGGAACTGTTGCAAGCAACAGCGTTCTTACGGCAGATTACGAAGTTATTTTCCCAAATGCTCACAATAAAGCAAATTCCACAGTTCAATGGCAAGTAGCCGAAACCTACGAAAAAGCAAAAGCAGGAGAATTTGCGGACATTGAGAACGAAACATCTTCAACATACACCGTTACAGATGCAACAAAATTCTATCGTATTGCCGTTACACCAAAATCAATGAACGGTGAAAACGAAGTAACAGGAACAGTTTACTGCTCAGAATATGTTGCAGGACCAATTGCACCGGAAGCTCAAAACGTTACATTAAGCAGTATCAACTATTCGGGTGCTACTCTTTCCGTAAATTACAATTACAGAGATGCCAACGATGATGAAGAAGACACACCTGTTTATAAATGGTATTCTTGCAATACAAAAGACGGCGAATTCACAATAATTGAAGGTCAATCTAACGACACATTCACAATCACAGATGATTACGCAACAAAATACATCAAAGCTTCCGTAACACCTTTTTCAAAGGTTGAACCCAAAGAAGGTACGGAAACATTTTCAAACGCTATAGCACCTTTTGAAAAACCTGTTGTAAAAGACGTTAAAATCAGCGGTAATTACGGCATAGGCGAAACTCTTACCGGTTCTTATACTTATGTAAGCGATGCGGAAGAAGACGCAACAATATTAAAATGGTACAGAAAAAACGGAGACAACATTGAACCTGCAAAACCGGAAAGCAATAAAAATGACGAATATGCTTACAAATATACCGTTACAAATTCAGACATCGACTGCGAAATCTTTTTTGAAGTAACACCGATTTGTAAAGATCCAAGCAACATTGTTCCCGAATCGGGACGTACGGGAACAGCCGTAAAAAGTGAAGGTTTTTCGGGTGCTGTAAGACCTGTAGGCACAAATGCACGTTTTAGCGGTTCTTTAACAGCAGAAAACACAGTAACTGTTGAATACGATTATTCACACAAGTTAAACATACCTGAAGGAAATACACAATATAGAATTTATGTTGGCGGACAATTGAAATCCGACCAAAAAACACTTCACTTAACAGCAGATATGGCAGGAAAACAGATTTTCGCAACAGTTACCCCATCATCTGCCGTTGAACCGAAAAACGGTGATTCAATAACAACAGCAATCGGAGTTGTAGGCTACAACTACCAAACACCAATAACAGTTCCAAGCGGCGGCACAAGCTACGGCGGTGGAGGCGGTGGTTCTTATTCTTCAGCCGAAACTGCGGAAACAAAAGCATTGAGAGCAGTTAAAAAAGCAATTGTTCTTCTTGTAAATTCCAACAATTCTCTTGTAAACGGAGCAAACAAAAATATAGACACAAACACATTTGTTGCACCTTTCATTGAAAATTCAAGAACACTTCTTCCATTAAGATTTATTGCGGAAAGCTTAGGTGCAACCGTTGAATGGAATGACGCAACAAGAGAAATTAAGATAATTAACGGTTCAACAACTGTTATAATGCACCTTGACAGCGATGTTTACTATGTAAACGGAGTGGAATACAAAATGGACGTTGTTGCAAAAAGTGTATCGGGCAGAACAATGATTTCCGTAAGATACATTTCCGAAAGCTTGGGCAAACAAGTATTCTGGGACGATAAGGGACTTATTGTGGTGTCGGACAACAACAATATTTTCAATTCAAAAACAGACAGTGTGTTAATAGATGCACTTATAAACAAACTTAAATAACAGAGAGGAAAGAAAACGCAATGAAAAAAAGAATTTTATCGGTAATTACAGCTCTTATTATGGTTTTATCCTCTACCGCAACGGTTTTTGCGGACGGTCTTGACGGATTTGATTTCGGTGGTTCTTCCACCGAATCTTCCGATGCGTTGGAAGGATTTGACTTCGGAGACAATTCCGGCAATAACGATTCCTTAGGCGGATTTGACTTTGGAAACAACACAACAGTTCCCACAGAACCAGAAAAACCTGCAATAAGTGTAGAAGAAACATCAGAGGATTGTATAAGCACACAAATGAACATAGAAAGCCGTTACAAAGAAGCTTACGAGCTTTTGTGTTCCCTTGAAATTGCAGACAAAGAAACAGTTTTGGACACTGAAAAATATATGACAAGAAAAACCTTTGCTGTTTTGGTTGCAAAACTTATGCAATTAAGCCCGGAAGATGCTACCGTTCTTAAATTTACAGACGTTGAACCGACTGATCCCGATGCACCATACATTGCGGCAGTTTACAAAGCAGGGGTTATGGTTGGTGTTTCGGACACCTATTTCGGAGCAAGCAAAAAAGTAACATACGACCAACTTTTAAAAGTTCTTGTTGTTGCAACAGGCTACAGACTTGTTGCCAATGCAAAAGGCAGATATTCCGCAGGATATTCAAGCCTTGCAAATTCTCTTAAAATAACAAAAGATTTGGGAAATACATCAAGCGAAATGACAAACGGTAATGTTATTAAAGGAATTTACAACACCCTTTTCGTAAATATCAATGAAATTAAATCCATCGGTGACGGAATAACTTATGAAAAATCCGACGAAACATATATGGAATATTATTTCGGAATTACACGTTTTGAAGGCTTTTTCAATGAATATTACGGCACAAACCTTTTCGGAATTTCATATTGCGAAGAAGACGAAATTGCAGTAAGCGAATCTAAATTCAAGCTTGGAAAAACAACTTGCTCCAAAGAACTTTTGGGTAGCTTTGTAACGGTTTATTCAAAAAAAGGCGATTCCGATTTGAAGCCTACAGTTGTTCTTGTGGTTGAAAACGAGAAAAAAGACAATAACGAATTGATTATCACTTACAAAGATCTCGACAGAATAGCACCATCGGGCATAGTAAAATACACAACAGACGACAAACAAAAAAGCGTTTCCGAAAACACAAACGCAAAAGTTATCTATAACGGTGCTTATATGGGCAAGCTTTCCAACCTTGAAAGCAGATACCTTACATTAAATTCAGGTAATGTTAAGCTTGTAAGCTCACAACCAAACGGAAAATATGATGTAATAATCATTACACAATATGAAAACTTTATTGTAAAAAGTGTAAACAGTTCAACGCACAAAATTATTTTCCAAAACGAAATGAAGCTTGACGGTTCAAACAATGTTGTTTTGGATCCCGAAGATGAAGACACCATTATTAACTACTACATAAACGGTGAATCGGGCGAATTTTCTTCCGTTAAAGCTGGAAACGTTGTTTCAATTTCAAAAAGTCCAAATACTTACGGAAAAACAGTTTACAACGTTTATATAGGTTCAGAAACACTTAAAGGCGTGAAAATCGAAACAATCGGAGATGATTACTGCATTATTGACGGCACAGAATACGACCTTGCTTACAACTACGGAAAAGCAAATGCCGAAAAAATCAATGTAGGTATGACAACAATCGTATTTTTAACCTACTTTAATGAATTTTTTGCAATTAACAATTCAGGGTCATCAGACCTTTCTTACGGTTATTTAACAAATTACCAAAAATTCGGTTCAAGTGGCTTAAATCCAAAAATTTCACTTAAATTGTACACAGAAAAAGATGCATTTGAAGAACTTGACCTTGCAGACAAATTCACAGTTAAACACACAAAGGCAACACCCGGTATGGGAACAAGCTATGCAACCGTATATCAAACAGAAACATCGGTTATGTTTGTGTTCAGTCTTCAGCAGGAGGTGTTCCCACCCTCACAGACGACAGACCTTTCGTAATAGAATCAATTGTTCAGGCTGTTGACACAGACGGAGAAAAAATTTGGAAAGTAAACGGAATGAAAGCAGGAAGTGCATATTCCGCAAAGCTCCCTTACGACAAAACAGAAGTCGAAGTTCTCAATACAGTTGCCTCAAGCGGTTATTTAAGAGCAGATTGTCAAACAGCCGCAGACCTTAAACCGGGAGATATTATCGAAAATCGGTAAAGACAGCTTAGGATTTATGACAACTTTTGTTCTTTACTACAGACTTGGTGACCAATACAACGAAATGTGGATGAAAACATCGGGCGGTCAGCTTAAACCTATGGAAGAAGTTTCCAGACTTGCAGACCCATACACATCTTTTGGAAGAATTGAAGAAAAAGAAGGAAACGTTATGGTTATGAGAGTTTATCCCGACAACGATACAACTCACGGATTGTCTTGGAACAGAGCAGCAAGATTTTTGAATACAACTTGTATGCTTATGGAAGTGTCAAACGGAAAAGTTAAAGTATCTAAAGTAACTTCAGACGAATTTAACGTTGGTGACGAAGTTTTCGTAAGAAACTGGTATCATTCAACATATTCCGCAATCGTTATAAGACAAAAATAATCAATCAAAGCATAAAAAAACGTGTCAAAATGACACGTTTTTTTATTTAAGTACAGTTTTTCTGAAATTCGACATTACAAGCATTAAAACTGCAAAGACAAGTAAATAGTAGGGATACAAAGAAATTGCGATATACTGTGCGATAACGCCGAAAACAGGCGGTGCCAACGTTGAGCCAACATAAGCACTTGCCATTTGTATTCCCACAAGAGCCTGTGAATTTTCTTTACCGAAATCATAAGGTGTGGAATGGATAATGCACGGATATACAGGTGCTGCACCAAGCCCCACAACGATAAGTCCGAAAAGTGCGACTTCCTTTGGAACAAAAGGAACAAAAATCATAACAGCACCGACAATCATAACCCAAATACCTACATTAATCATAGTTTTATCACCAAATTTATCGGCAACAAAGCCGTTTAAAAATCTGCCTGCCGTTTCTCCCAAATAGAAAAGAGATGCAAATCTTGCCGCTGTTTGAACATCTATACCACGAGCTCCCACAAGATAACTGCTTGCCCAAAGTCCTGCCGTTGCTTCAAGGGCACAAAAAGCAAAAAACATTACAAGTGTAGGCTTAACACCTTTTATTTTCAAAACAGTTTTTAATGTTTTAGGCTCGGAAGAAACTTCCTCGTCATCATCTTGATTTTTTTTCCAAAGAAAAAGTGTTGAAAACAAAATCACAGTTAAAATTATTTGCAAAAAGGAAACTGTTCTGTAGCCCATTTGCCAACCCAAATTATTTGTAAGACAACGTCCCATAATATTTGGGCTTATGGAAACACCAACGCCCCAAAAAGCATGAAGCCAACTCATTTGTCTTGACGAATAGTGAATTGCAACATAATTGTTAAGAGCCGCATCAACTCCTCCTGCACCCAAACCGTAAGGAATTGCCCAAACAAGAAGAAGCACAAAAGAATTTGAAATTGAAAAGCCGAACAAAGCACTAGCCGTCATGGCAACGCTTATCGCAGTAACCCACCCGGCACCGAATTTTTTTGTAACACGGTCTGCCATAAGACTGGAAACAATTGTTCCTCCTGCGATAATCATAGAAACAATTCCGGCATAAGAAACAGGAACATTTAATTCACCTCTCATAACAGGCCAAGCCGACCCAAAAAGCGAATCGGGAAGCCCCAAACTTATGAAAGCCAAATAAATAATTGCAAGTAATAAAAAAACCATAATGCGTTCCTCCCATATTCTAAAAAAATCCCGTTTATTATATACCTTTTTTCTTTATATGTCAAGTACTTTTTTAAAAAAATTTCAACTTTTTTCGCAATAATAAAAAGCAACAAAAAAACAACGTTACCCACAAAAAAAGTAACGTTGTTTTCTGTTTATTTTCAATTAATGTTAATCAAAAAATTTGTCATGAATTGTAGCAACCGCAGCTTCCGCTTTCTTTTCGTTTACCAAAACGGAAACCTTGATTTCAGATGTTGTAATCATGTGAATGTTGATGCCCGCATCGTAAAGAGCTTCAAACATTTTTGTTGCAACACCGGGATTTGATGCCATTCCAGCGCCAACTATCGAAACTTTTGAAACATCAACTCTATGGTCTATTCTTTCTGCATTCAAAACACCTTTGTTTTCTTCCAAAATTGCAAGTGCATCTTCAAGCTGAGCTTTTGAAGTTGTAAAGGAAATATCCTTTTTATTGTCTCTGCCCAATGACTGCAAAATTACATCTACATTTATATTTTTCTTTGTGAGAAGTGAGAACACTCTATATGCCATTCCCGGAGTATCTTCCAAACCTACTACGGTAATTCTTGCAACATCATTATCTCTTGCTACACCTCTTATTAACATTTTTTCCACGTTAGCTTCCTCCTTAACTTTTGTTCCCTCTATTTTTTCAAAGCTTGATTTTACTTCAAGATCTACATTGTATTTTTTTGCCAATTCAACTGAACGATTATGAAGAACGTTTGCACCTGCTGAAGCAAGTTCAAGCATTTCGTCATAAGATACATCTTTCAATTTTTTTGCATTTTTCACAATTCTCGGATCGGCTGTATAAACGCCGTCAACATCTGTATAAATTTCGCATATATCAGCGTGCAATGCTGCCGCCAAAGCAACTGCCGTTGTATCGGAACCGCCTCTTCCCAAGGTTGTAATATCGTTTACATCATTAATTCCCTGGAAACCTGCAACAATAACGATTCTGCCTTTATCGATTTCATTTAAAAGTCTCGATGTTTCAACTTTTTCAATTCTTGCGGAACCGTAATTCATATTTGTTTTGATGGGCGCCTGCCAACCTGTAAGAGAAACAACAGGATATTTTTTCTGTTCCAAAGCCATAGCCAAAAGTGCAATGGTAATCTGTTCACCTGTGGACAATAAAACGTCCATTTCTCTTTTTGACGGTTTTTGGTTTATGCTGTCTGCTTTTTCAATAAGGTCGTCCGTTGTATCACCCATAGCCGAAACAACAACAACAACACTGTTGCCTTTGTCATATTCATCTGCTATACGGCCTGCAACGTTGAAGATTTTTTCAGCGTTTGCAACCGAACTTCCTCCGAATTTTTGTACTACTAAAGCCACGTTTTTTTCCTCCTTAACACAATTTGATGTATTTAATATAATTGTCGGCTGATTTTAAGAGATTTTCTTCCGTTATAACATCGGTAACAAGACCTGTTTCTCCGTCTTTTATCGCTACCTTTTCCACAACGGGCAATTCTTTTTCGATAATTTCGGGATTATTTGTACGGATAAGGTATTGACCCTTATTTTCCTCTTTTTTCGCAACGAAACTATCGTCTCCCTCACTCCATGTATATTCGTGATGTTTCTCTAAGTTTCTTAAACAATCGATAATATCCGCAACTACCGCACTTGCTGTTGGAAGTTTACCTGCACCGGGACCGTAAAATACAACTTCACCGATTGCATTTCCGTTTACAACAATACCGTTAAATACGTCGTTTACGTTTGCAAGAGAGCTTTCCTTTTTAATAAGGCGAGGCTCAACGGAAACATAAACCTTATCATCGATTTTTTCAGCTTGTCCTATAAGCTTGATAACGCTGTTCAATTTTTCGGCATATTTTACGTCATCGGAATCTATGTTTGAAATACCTATTGTCTTAATTTTATTACTGTCAACGAATTTTCCGAAAACAAGTGACGACAAAATTGCAATTTTTCTGCAAGCGTCAATTCCCTCAACGTCCGCTGTGGGGTCTTTTTCCGCATAACCCTTTGCCTGTGCTTCTTTCAAAACAGTTTCAAAGTCCATACCCTCGTTAAACATTTTTGTTAAAATATAGTTTGTGGTACCGTTTAAAATACCTGTAATTTTTGTTATTTCATTTGCCGCAAGACAGCTGTAGAGAGGTCTTATAATAGGAATACCGCCTCCCACACTTGCTTCAAATAAGTAATTTGCACCGTTTTCTTCAGCTATTTTCAAAAGCTCCGTTCCGTGAGTTGCAACAAGCTCTTTGTTTGAAGTACAAACGCTTTTTCCTGCCAAAAGAAGTTTTTTGGTGTAATCGTAAGCAAATGTTGCTCCTCCCATAACCTCCGCAACAACGGAAATTTCTGGATCGTTTAAAATTTTGTTAAAATCGTTTGTGATTGTGCTGTATTGGGGGTCGCTTTCGTCAAATTGTCTTATGTCGAGAACGTATTTGACTTCAACCTTATCACCGACTTTTTTTGCAAGGGATTCGGCATTTACTCTGATAACTTCGCAAACTCCGCTACCAACAACACCGTAACCCATTACCGCTACTTTATATGCCATATTTGTTTTTTCTCCTTTTCTTTATTATATATCGTTTTCCACTGCGGAAAAATTGCTTACATTTTCTATTGCCTTAATTTTCTTTTCAAGATATTCCATACTTTTTTTCATATTTGAAGTATCTATGGAAAGGGATATATCCGCATTCCCGTTTATTGGGATATTTTGGTTTATGGTAAGCACGTTTGCTCCGTGTTTCGCAACAACTCCCAAAACCGTGGATAAACTCCCTGCCGCGTCCGAAAGACGCATATATAATGTTACAACCTTATCTTTATTTAAAGGAATGTATGGTGCAATCATATCCTTATACTTATAAAAAGCACTTCTGGATATTCCCACAATTTTTACCGCTTCGGATACACTCATTTTTTTGTTGCTTTCCAAAAGATGTTTCACCTTATACGCCTTTATAAGACTTTCGGGAACAGCTCTTTTGTCGACAATGTAGAACTCATAATCAAAATTCATTTGTCCACTCCTCAAAAACAATTGTTCACTTGTGGTAGTATACCACATATTTCCTCTTATAACAAGGACAATTATTCAAGATTATTTACAAATAAATCTGTTTTTCTCTCATTTTTAATCTTTTTCACTTTTTTTCGGCTTTTATTTTTTTGTCACATTTACTACTTAAGCTTATTGTGGGGACAGTTTTTTATACATATTCCGCAAACACTTCCCCTGCCTATTTTCATAAATTCCCTTTTCATATAGTCGGAACAGGCTTTTCTGTCAATAAGATTTTGGTCGGGATTTTCAATATCGAAGCTTTTTCCGTAAATCGCCTGTGCGGGACACACAGTTGAACAAATTCTGCAACCTTTACATATATCCTCTTTTAACGGTTCACCGCATTTTAAGGGCATATCAGTAAAAACTGTGCCCAATCTTACTTTAGAACCGAAATCCTTATGAATAAAAAGTGCATTTTTCCCAATATAACCATGACCGCTTAAAAAAGCCGCTTTTTTGTGTGGATATTCCCCTGCCATTGTTTCGTGACCGTTTACAGTTTGAGATGCGGCTATGGGCATATAGCGATAACCTTTACTTTCTATAAAATTCCCAACAAGGATACTCAATCTGTCAATCAGTGCGTTTGCACTTCTGTAATGAGAAAAATATGTATATGTGGGCTTGTCCGTAATTTGAGAAAGGACAAAATCGGAAAGCTTTACACCATAGGATATGGCAAAAGGCAAATCTTCATAAGATGCATTTGCAACACCTGCAAAGCTTGCTCCGTTTTCCAAAAGTATTTTTTCAATTTCATTATTATAATACATT
>CAYPIJ010000004.1:0-4354 GCA_964410755.1 uncultured Oscillospiraceae bacterium
ATTAATAAGAAAGGAATGAGCAAATGAAAAAATTTATATGTTTATTACTTGCACTTTTTATGATTACTGTTCCCATTTGCGGTTTTTCCGCTTCTGAATTATGCTTCGAGCTTGACCTTTCGGGGAATACTCTCGGAGATAAAAGCGGAAATTCCATGACTGTATCGAGCAGTAATATCGACGAAAAGGACAGTGCAACGGTAGGCGAAAATCAATTTCCTTGCATCAATTTCAACGGAAGCTTGAAGAAAAATTTCAGCATTAAAGGTAACGATGTAATAGGTTTAGACAATATGACCGTTGAAATATGGGCAAAACCGACTGTTGACGAAAACGAAAGAACTCTTTTCTCAATTGCAAAAACAACCAAAGATTCTGCTTCGTTTTATGTCGAATTTCAAAACGGTAATTTGATTGCAGACGCAAACGGAAATCAGCTTACTGTTCCCGTAACAAGTGATGTTTGGACGCATTATATTGTTACAAGAAGTTATTCGGCTGACGGAAAGGTAACGGTAAGCGTTTTTGTAAACGGAAAGCAAGCAGGCAAACAAACATTCAGTGCAACAAAGGCTGACGATGACAGAAGCTTGTATTTTGGTACAATGGGAAGTCGTGGTCAAATGTTTTTCAAAGGTTCTTTAAGTGAAGCAAAAGTTTACAATGTAGCTTTCGACTCAACAAAGGCCGTGAATGCATTCAATCTTAATTGTGAGCAGTACGCTTACGAAAAAATTGACCCCTATTTGCTTTTGGATTCCGATTTTTCCGCTTTTGACGGTTCAGCTTCAAGTATTAAAGATAATGCAAAAAATGTAAGCTTGAGTGTTGTCGGAAGTCTTGAATCCGCCACTTATGAGGGCAACAACGGAAAATCATTTAAATATGCCGTTTTGAAAAACGATTCTGAAAGCTATATTTGCGTAAATCCTGCCGATGCAGGTATGCCCGTTGTTCAAAATCCTCAAACAACAGTTGAAATGTGGCTTAAAGTAGACCAATACGGTACAAACGGTTCAGATTGGTTTATGGTAAAAGAGCCGACAAGCACAAGCGTTTTCAACAATAATTCAACCTATTGGGGAATGGAATATGGAAAAAGCGGTATTCTTTACGCAACAGCCCTTAATTTCGGTAACGTAAATCGTACTCTTGCGGAAATTGAGGAAGATCCCACAAATTGGAATCACTATGTTTTAACAAGAAACGTTACAACGCAAGGTGACGAAACAAAGGTTACCGTTGGAGTTTACGTAAATGGTAAGCTTTTAAAAGAGGGAAAAGACCAAGTTGCAAAAACAACTTTGGATTCCGATACTGCAGTAATGTATTTCGGAAACAGCAACCTTACAAACAATCTTATGAGCGGTGGAATTACCGGAATAAAAATTCACAAAAAAATTCTTTCCGCAGAAGAAATAAAATCAGCCTATGAAAATCAGGGTGCAGAAATGGGACTTATTTCCGAAAATGAAAATCCAAATCCAAATCCGCCATTACCTCCCGAAAGCGGAGACGACGATTTCACTCCCGACGAAACGGGTCTTATCTTAGATATGGATTTTTCAAAATTTGACGGAACTGCAGAAACTCTTACCGATAAAACGGGAAATGCAAAGATGACTGTTTCAAGCAGTGTTAAAGCAGGCGAAGTTGTAGGCGTTGAGGGCGATGTTGTGAAATATGCAAAATTTTCCAAAAATGCAAAAACATCAATTTCAATCGAGCCTAAAAACGTTAAATATCCAATTACCAAAAACCCCGAAACAACAGTTGAAATGTGGTTAAAGCTGGAAGACAGTAACCACGGCTATCCCGACTGGTTTATGGTAAAAGAGCCCGATGCTCTCAAATTTTCCGATGTATATTGGGGACTTGAACAAGCAACAGGCAACGGAATACTCTATTGCAGTGCTTTGGGCAAAAAATGTGACAACGTTCCCGCAAATTACGGAATTGACATTAAAAAATGGACTCATTATGTGCTTACACGTAAGTGTGAAGAGAAAAACGGAAAACGTTATGTAAGTGCACAAATGTATTTAAACGGTAGATTGATAAAAGAATTTACCGAACAACAAACAACAATGTCACTTGATTCCGATACGGCGGTAATGTATTTCGGTAACGTGGAATTAAGCGAAAACAAATGTATTGAGGGCGGACTTGCAAATGTAAGAATATATAACAAAATTCTCACAGATACGGATATTACCAAACGCTATAACGATACAATAGGACTTTTCACGGTTCCTCAATTTACATTTGATACCAACGTTTTAAAAGACGATTCGCAATTAACTTTTTCTCCCGACAGCACAACAACTGCCGAAGAAATCATTAAAAGCGGTCTTTTGGTTACTTCCGACGACAAAGAAATTACCGTAAACGGAATAACAGCAGAAAACGGAAAGGTTGTTTTCACCTTTGCACAGTATCTTGAATATGGGCAAAAGGTTAAAGTTTATTCCAACGAGCTGAAATCGTACAACAATTTCAACGTTGATAAAGGTAAACTTGAAGTAACGGCTTCACTTTCCGATAATTCAACTTCAATAACAAAACCAAACGGTTCGGATAGCGTAAAAGTAACGATAAACGTGAAAAACAACTCTTCCGACCAACAAGAATTTAAGTATTTTGCAGTAGCAAAAGACGAAAACAATGCGTCCTTGTCCTCACAATCAGCAATAGCAACAGCAGACGCAAACAACACAAAAACAATCAATTTAAATCTTTCGGACACAAAAAATGCAAAATCAATCTGCATTTATGTTTGGGAAAACGGTTCAATAAACCTTGTTCCCATATACGGAGCACCGATAATATTTGAATAAAAATAAAAATTTTAGGAGGACTAAAAAATGAAAAAATTATTAAGTGTTATTTTAACAATTTCAATGCTCATATCTATGGGCACAATGGCAGTATCCGCAAACGAAACAGCGGATAACACAGAAACAACGGATTCAAGCCTTATTTTCGATGTTGATATGGCAACATTCACCGATAAAACAGGGAATGTAACAACTATGAAAACAAATAATGTCAAATCAAGTACTTTTGAGGGATATAACGGAAAAACCGTAAACTATGCTCAACTTTCCACAGGCGAAGGCGGTTTTTGGATAGAACAAAGCGATTACAAAGAAAACGGTAAAAAAATCACAGGTAACAAACAAACTACCGTTGAAATGTGGTTGAAAATCGATAAGGCACATGACAGATGGCCCGACTGGTTTTTAATTAAAGAACAGAGTGCAAAATTCGATGCTGCTTACTGGGGCATTGAACAATCTTTAACCAAAACAGGTGATGTTGATACTTCTTCTAACTACATAATATACAACAATGCTTTTTCTGGTAGTGCACAAACAAGTTGGAATTTGAATGATTGTCCGCAATATCAGGGGGAAACTATTAACTTAGCTAACTGGAATCATTACGTTTTTTCTCGTAATATTGAAGAAAAAGACGGAAAATATTATTGTACCACAACTACATATTTGAACGGAATGCATTTGAAAGACAGTACTAAAGTAGAAATTGGGGATTCGACTATGAAAATCGATTCCGATACTGCAACAGTTTATTTCGGAAATCCAGATCTCGGTAAATATATTGAGGGAGGTATCGCAGAAATAAAGGTTTACGATACAATAAAAACAGCTGACGAAGTTAAAGCTCTTTACAAAGAGGACGAAAAAACATTCCGTGACGGACTTATGGTAAATATAGACCCCGAAACTCTTTCGGATACTTGCAATAATGTTACTGTAAGAGACGGTGGCAGTTATTACAAATTGGCTGAAAAAGCTACTTGGGAAAATCCATCTTCATTCAAAAGCGTTCCATATATGAAAATGGCAAAGAAACAGGGTATCGGTATCGGTTCCGGTGAACATGTAGATAAAATTAAAGGTCTTGACGAATTGTCTCTTGATGTTTGGTTTAAACCTTATTTTACAAACGGTATTTGGTCCAAATTTATTACCGTTGGTGGTAAAAGCGGATTGTGGGTTGAAACAGGCTTGCAAAATGCCGGTAAAGACGGTTATATAAAAATATCTAATGATACAAAATGTATTTTCCAAAAGAATTATCAAGGCATTCCCACAGACGAATGGTGGAACCTTGTCATTACAAGAAAATATGAAAATAATACACTTACATTTACAGCATATTTAAACGGTGAAGCAATGGCAACAGCTCCCGTAACAATTTCGGACGTAACAGCAATAGATGCTAATTCTAACTTCGAATATTCTTTCGGTAAAGGTTGGCAAGAATACGGTTATCAAAATGACAGTGATTACGAAGGCGGTTTTGGAAAAATTAAAATTTACAACCGTAT
>CAYPIJ010000004.1:4454-33264 GCA_964410755.1 uncultured Oscillospiraceae bacterium
CAAGGCGGAATTGCAGAAGTACAGATTTATTCACAGGCTGTAGGCACAAAGTGGGCTCAAAACCAATACAACACAAACGTTGCAAAATATACGGAAGCTGTTGAAGACAAAGTTACAGTAACAGACGTTGAATTCTACAGTGGTGATGATGCTGATACTGTAACCACTTTTACAGGTAACGAAAGCTTTTTCGGAGCTGAATTTAATCTTGCAAACAATACAAATAAAAACATCAATTGCTTTATAGCAGTAGGTTTGTATGACGGAAACAAACTTGTTGATATTCAAACAATAACTTGTTCTGTTGAAGAAGGTGGAGCTACAGAAACGGTTGAATTTGATAATGGATTTAATAATGCCGAGAACCTTTCCGACAACGCTTACATTAAAGCATTTGTATGGTACAACGGCGAAGACAACCAAATGAAACCTTGCGAGGTTAATGACGGTGTTGTAATGGAATTGGAAAAATCTACAACACCTGCCAGGCAACTTACAGAGTAAGGACGGATATTTATATCAGCTTTCCTATACTCCATCATCGATAAACAGCGGAAAATCCGCAACATCGAAAAATGTAACCGTTATTTCCAAAGATACGGGAGCAAAAAGTAAGGTTGAAAGCGTTATTTATGACGTAAAAACAAATAAAGTAAATGTAACGCTTGCAAAAAGCAATTATTACAGCGAAGAATACACCGTAAGCGTAAACGGCGAAAGCAACATTTGTAAAACAGAGGAAATAAAGGCGGTACAGCCCGGAATTGTTTCCTTAAAAAGCGTTGTTGTAAGCGAAGACGGTAAAACAGCTGATATAAGCGTTTATAACGCAAGCTTTACACAGCAAACAAAAAAAATTGTGGGGACAGATGCTTTGGGAAATGAAATTATTTCCCAAAGTGCGACAATTCCCGCTGAAAGCGTAAGCACATTTTCATTAAACGGTGAAAATTTAAACACACTTACATGGAATGTTCAGTAAGTGCATTAAAACAATATAGGGGCGATTGCTCGCCCCTTTTGGAAAAAAGAGAAAGGAGTTAAAAAATAACTATATGATAAAAAGAATTATTGCAATAACTTTAACCCTTATGTTTGTCTTTGTTCCATCGGTATTTGCGGCACAACGTCGTGATTTTGTGGTTGGGGATAGCTATAAGCTTGACTTTTCCACAGCCACAGTCACAAACGGAGCCGTAAGCTCGGGGGAATTGACGTTGAATGACGGCGGTAGTGCTTCTTTTGAGCTTACAATGCCATTTTACAGCGATTACCTTGTGGTAAAAAGTGCATCGGCAAACAAAAACATCGACATAGATGTGAACGGAGTTGTGCAAAACGTTACTCTTTCGGAAGAAGGGAAAACAAAATGCGAATTTATCACTCCAATAAGAGCCGACGAAATAGACTTTAAAATTACATCTCACGGAAACGTGGTAATTTCCGAAGTTACTTTTTCGGAAATTGCGGAAATTCGTTCACGAGTACCTCAAACCGTTGAAACAACGGACTTTGAAGAAGCAACCGATACTGCTTTTATAGTGAGAGAGGGAAGCCCTGTTGTGAAATCCAACACGGCAATTCGTTATTTGGACTATAACAACGTGTCTGTTGTTCCTGTTTATGTGGGAGGTAGCCTTTTTATTCCCGCAGATGCTTTGGCACAGGGCTTGGGTTGCTATTTTGAAGAGGACCAAAGCCGTGATTTTGCGGTTATGAGAAAAAAGACAACCGAAATTGTATATTTAAACGGTAGCTTTACATTTACAAAAGACGGCACAAGCAAAAGTTTTTCTATGGCAACAACGAATATTAACGGAAAAACATATTATCCCGTTCGTACCGTTGCGGAGCTTTTTGAATATTATGTGATTTACAAAGAAGGCTTTGTTATCTGCGATTACCGCACAAAAGCTAAAGCCTTGGCAAATGAATATTTTGATAAGCTTGTGAAAGAATTTGCGGAATATATGCCAAACGGAACAATGGGAAAAACATTTTACGTTGCTCAAAGTGCAAATGCAAGCGACTCAAACGACGGAACAATTGACCGTCCTTTTAAAACAATTGCAAAAGCTTCCGAAACAGTTCGTGCAGGTGACACCGTAATAATCAGAGGCGGTGAATACAGCGAGCTTTTGAAACCTACAAAGGACGGAACCGCAACAAACCCCATAACCTATAAGGCTTATCCGGGGGAAGACGTTCTTTTGACTGCCGCCGACAGAGTTTCGGATTTTGCCGACTTTAAAGACGGTATTGTGGTTGCCGCAATTCCCTGGGATTTGGGACTTGGCAGAAATCAGGTTTTCTACAACGATAAAAATCTTGTTGAGGGAAGATATCCGAATGCCGAAATAGGTGAAGACGGTCTTATGGACTTCTTCACAGGCTTGCGTTTAGATCCGCTTTGGCCTACACACGGTGACTTAAAAGGTGATTTGAAACAAAACGACCTTATAAAATCGGGCACACTTCTTCAAGAGGAGGACGGCACTTGGGACGGTGCGGTTTATGTTTGCCAAAGAGGTTCTGCTTGGACGCTTTGTTCCGCAATTGTAGACAAGCACACAAAAGGACAGCTCAAACTTAAAGATATGTCATCGAAATGGTGGTTTGACTCCAAAGAAAAATATCCCGATTACGGTTATTTAACTTGCCACGTTGCAACAATCGACCAACCGGGAGAATGGACAATGAAAAACGGAATGCTCTATATGATGCCTCCCGAAGGAGAAACAGCAGACACACTTTCCGTTTTGGTAAAAAGAAGACAGCTTGTAATCGACCTTAACGACAGATCTTATGTTCACGTTGAGGGAATTAGAACTTTTGGCGGTGGTGCAAGAATGAACAATGCCAAAATGTGTGTTATAAACAATTGTAATATGAACTATATTTCACATTACACATATTTTAACGATAACAGAAACTTGTTTATCGATGACGGTAACATATATAATGAAAACGGTGCACCTTTAAGAGGTGAAGTCGGTGTTTATATGGGCGGAAGTGACAATGCTTTCATAAATTCAAGAATTAATTTCAGTGCCGGAACAGGTGTGTTCCTTGTAGGTTCTTATTGTTACATTGCAAATAACTATATGAACGACCTTTGTTACGGCGGAACATCTTGCGGTGGTATTCATTTCGATACGGAAGCCTTTAAAACGCCTACCACAAAAAGAGGCGGTCATACGGTTGTGTACAACACTGTTACAAGAGTTGCAAGAAACGCCGTTTCTCTTAACAGGGTTGAAGAAAATCCGTGGATAGCTGTAGGATTTTTGCCTTGCGAAATCGCATATAACGATATTTCCGATTCTTCAATTTGTACTCTCGATACAGGTATGATGTACTTGTGGGGTTCAAATATGGCAGACGGTGCAAGATATACAAACGTGCATAATAACTATGTTTATTCCACAGCAACAAAATCACCTGCAATCTTGGGTGCTATTTATTGGGATAACTGGATGATGGGCTCAAATACTTACGATAATCTTATTTGGGCAACTATGGACGGCCAGTTCAACAATGACGTTTACGAACAGCATACAGGCTTTGCAACAAGTTATTCAACCGTTGATGCATGGAACAATATAAACTTGGGAATAAGAAAAAATGCAAAAGATGATTTGACACTTTCCGATTTCCGTTCGTTGAAGCCTTTTAAGGTTGGTTCAACTCTTAATAAAAACGATTATGACCTTTCTTATAAGTATTATGCTGAGGGTGATGACGGAATTTATTATGCAAAAGATGCGGAATTTTCAGATGGAGTTGTTGTTGAAAACAACAAAGCCAAAATGACTTCCGAGGATCAATGGATTAAATTCACAGATGTTGATTTTTACGGTGATTCCTACCTTAATGTTGTTTACACAGGTGATTATTACAAGCCTTACGACAAAATTAAGGTTGCTATCGGTGATACTCCCGAAGAACCTATTGTAAGTCTCAATTTAACACTTAATGCGGAGTCTAAAGATTTGGACGACCTCAATACTGTCGGCGGTTCACTTCTTCCGTATACACTTTTTGAGCTTCAAGGAAAGAAAAATGTTTGGATTAAGCCTGTTTCCGTTGGAAATTCGGGAATTTATTCAATCTATCTTTCAAGCAAGAATACAGATACAACGGAATTTAACTATGATTATAAGAGAATTGTTGCCGGTACATACAGTATGTGTCAAAAAGGTGTAATTGAAAACGAATTACCGCCTACGGCACAGATGAGACCTGCAGTTGAGCCCGATTATCCTATCCTTACATCAACATGGAAGGGCGGTTGGACTTGCTATCCGAAAGTAAATGTAAGTGAACCTTGTACAAAATTCAACATTGCACTCGGTACATCGGAAAATTGGCTCGGTAATAAGATTAGCATAAGAATAGGCTCTTATGACGGTGAAGTTCTTGCAACCGTAGACAATGTTGCCAACGGCTGGACATTTACCGAGGTGAGTGCTGATCTTAACAGACGACTTGACCCTGGTGTTTACGATTTGTATCTTACATTCGACGGTGAAGACAACGGTTGTTCGGACATTCAGTGGTTCGGACTTAATTAAACGGGAGGAAATAATATATGAAATTAAAAAGACTTTCTTTGCTTTTGCTTGCGGTGTTTATGATAAGCCTATTGCCCGTATCCGTTTATGCGGCGGTTCAAAATCCATTTGAGCCGATTCACGCATTGAATTACGACAGCAGTAACGATCCTGCAAAATTCGTTAAGCAAACAGCAAAAGGATATGTTGCTTTTAACGGACGTAATCACGGACTTTATGTTTGCTTTAAAGATGTTAATTTTGAATATGCTCCGTACAGCGTTACCGTTTCAAACGGTGTAAGCTCAGGATACCTTTCAAACAATACATTTCAATTCAGAATTGACTCTCCTGACAGCGACCCCATAGCAACGGTTTATGTAAACGAGTGTATCGATTGGGAAGCACCAAACGAAACAACGGGAACTGTGACGAAGAAAGTGACGGGCGTACATGATTTGTACGTTTCGTCCTCACAGCCCGATAACCTTTACAACTTTTATTTCACGGGTAACGACCCAAACGAAATAATATATAGACCCTATGAAAACGACAGTGTTTTTGCCGATATGGTTGGAAACAGTGCCGAAAGACAGGTAAATGCACTTTACGGCTTGGAAATTGCCGAAGAATATGAAAACGGCAAATTTGTTCCCGAAATGCCTATGACAAGAGCTGATTTTGCCGTTTGGGTTTCTCGCCTTATGACAGAAGAAGTTCCCAAAGCGGAAAATTGTCCTTTTACAGACATTGAAAGTACCGATAATGGCTATAATGAAATATGCTATTTGTATGATAATGGGCTTGTTTCCTTAAATGAAGAAGGAAAGTATAATCCTTGGAAGTTTATAACGGTAAGAGATGCTTACGTTATGCTTTTGAGAATGATGGGCTATGACTATCTTTGTACCTATAAGGGCGGTTATCCTTACGGATACGATGCCGTTGCAAGAGATTTGGGGATTGTGGGAAAACTTGCTCCGCAAGACTATTTAAGACGAGGCGACGGTGCAAAGCTTATATATTCAACTTTTGATGCAGAATATGTTGATGTAAGCGGAATTAAAAACGATACATTGTCTTACACAAAAAAGAGTGACGGTATACTTTACAAAAAAAGAGGAATTGTTAAATCCGAAGGTGTTGTTACATCTACAGTTTTCGGAAGCCTTTTAAGCGGTAATACCGAAACAAACGGCTATTGCACAATAGACAGCGTAAGATATGCTGTCGGAGAAACAAAAGTAAACGATTATCTCGGTGTTTCTTGTGAAATCTATTACAAGGAAAACGATGGCGGTATAAGAGAGCTTATTTATGTTGGACCCTCAAAAAGAACAGAACAGCTTATAATAAGCGGTAATGAGTATGATTTTTCAAAAATAACGGAAAATGAAATTGTTTACGGCAAGGAAGACGGAAAATCCAAAACCGTTAAAATTCCTACCAAAGCAATTTGGGTTTACAACAACAGTCCCCTTGATGTTCCAGTTTCGCAAGTTGTGAATGCAAATAATTTTCAAGGCAGAATTCGTCTTGTAGACAACGGAAAGGGTTATGAAACCGTTATTGTTGAAGAATATAGAAACATAGTTATCAAAACCATTGACGAAGAAAAACAAATTATTTACGATGAGCTTACAAACGCAGAGGTTGACACTGCCATAAGAAATGCAAAAATTATTGCTTCTGACGGTCAAAACTCCGTAAGACTTAAAAAAGTGGCAAGAGGAACACTTGCTGAAATGTATTTAAGCTATGATAAGGAAAGATGCATTTTAATATTTAAGGAAAACGTTATAACAGGCTCTGCAACAGAGGTAAACAGTGCCGGAAAGGTTATTGTAAACAACAGTGAATATTATCTTGCAAAAGAATGCAACGATACAATTATTCCCGGTGTTACAACGGAATTTCACATTAATCGTCACAATGAAATCGTTTATGCAAAATCAGACGACCAAACAAAGGCGGTTGCACTTCTTTATGATGTGAAAAAGGTTGATAAAAAACTTGTATTTTGCCTTTTAACAGATACAAATACGGTAAGTGAATTTGAGTCGGCACAAAAGGTTTGGGTTGACGGTGTAAGATATAAGGAACTTGAAGATATTCGTTTGGCTGTTCCTCAAACAGCACAATTGAAGCCTGTTTTATACAAGCTTGATGCTGAGGGCAAAGTTACAATGATTGATACACCGGAAAAATCCGCTCAAAACGAGTATGATACCTTGACGGCTTTAAATCCGAGCAATTACACAGACGGCTATTTGTATTACTACAGAAAAGGTCTCGGAGCTTTTTCATTGCAGAATAATACAAACCATATTTTAAGTTATGTAGCTGATTCAAATGCTTCCATATTTATTCAAAGTGAAAAAGAAACGGATAAAACAAAATGCAGGGTGGCAAAGCTTTCAAACTTTTCTTCTTGCTCTGAAGGTGAACAGTTTGTGTTCTATTGCTCAAAAACAGGAACACAAATTGCCGATATACTTCATTGTGCAAGCTTTGCCTATCAGTCACGTACAGATTATATGGTGCTTGATTCCGTAACAACTGCCGTAAACGAAGACGGTAATATTGGTTTGAAGTTGAATTTGGTTAAAAACGGTTCATCGACTTCATATTGGCTTTCAGAAGACGATACAGCAGTTTGCAATCAGGTGAAAATTCTTAAAAAAGGTGATATTATCCATGTATACCTCGACCAAAATAAGAATGTTTACAGTATTTCCGTAGGTTGCTTTATTGACGGAGTTCAAAAAAGAACTGTAGGAAATGTTTCTTTGTCGGCAACTATGCACAGTAATAACGGTAAATCGGGTAATTTATCCAATCCGCCATTGTGGCTTTACGGTACGGTTTCCGAGATTGAAGACGAATATGTAAATATAGCACCGTTTGGCGGTATTCAAAATTCTTGGTGTAAAATAGGAACTGCAGATGTTATGCGTCTGTCTTCAGACGGAAAAATAACAAACACAACGGGAATTTCCATAAAGCCGGGAGATAAAATCCTTGTTTCCGCTTCAGGTTCTTACCAGATGATTGTTGTTTATGATTAAAGAAAGGAGAATAATGAATATGAAAAAAACAATAAGTATAATGCTTGCACTTTTTATGCTTCTTTCTTGTACTGCTTTTGCACAGTCGGAAATTGTTTTGACTGCCGATTATAAATATGTGTCGGAGAAAAACGGATATGTGGTTTTCGGTGAAACAACCGACACAAGAAGTAACGACAAGATAACGGTTGAAGCTATGCTTGATGGCAATGTTTTCGATACGGTGGTTGTTTCCACCGTGTCAACAGACGGCAAAATGACATTTGAAACAGATACAATTCCAATTTCTTCCACACAGCCGTCGGGTGAAGTAAGCTTCAAAGTTTATTCCGCTCACGCAAAAAATACTGTAACAATAAATAAAAATGAGTTGTATTATGGTGTTGGGGATTTACATTCAATATTGAAAAACATAGAAAATGCGCTTAAATCGAAAGATTTTGACGAGTTTAAAAATATTGTTGTAACAAATGAGGATAAGCTCGGTGTAGAAGGAGCGTTGTTGAACACATTTGACGGTGATGCAAAAAAAGTAGCCCAAAATGTAGCATTCAACATTTCCCTTAACATTCCCGATAATATTACAGATGCGGGAAACAGTCAAAAAGTTTTAAATGAAATTATCAATTTCAGAAACGGTTTTTCAAGAGTAACACTTTTCGGTGAATTTGCAAAAGCAAGTAATACTACAGAATTTGAAACGTGGTACAATAAATATAAGGACGTTTTGGATTTGAAAAATTACAACGAAGCCTTTTTTGATGCTTATTTCAAAAATATTTACACAAAAGATGTATATTTTGAAATATTAACAGGTGAAACAAGAATAATAACCGAAGAAACGGTGCTTAAGGACAGACTTATTGAAGTTGGTGCTTTGTACGTTGTTAAAAACGGAAACGCAAATAATGTAAATAAGGTATTTACCGATTTTTCGGGAAAAATTCCAACTACCGTAACATCACAAAACGTTTTTTACGTTTACGGTCAGCTTGCGGAAAACAAGTTTACCGACTTTACAAAGCTCGGTAATAAGTATGATGAAATTGCAAGAACGCAAAATGTTACAGTGCCGGTAAGTCCCGGTGGCGGTGGATTTGGCGGAGGAAGCAGTTCCGGCGGATCCGGTAGCGGTAACTCTTCCGATTTCACAATTGGACTTCCTCAAACAAAAACAGACGATGTATTTAAAGATGTTACATCTTCACATTGGGCTTATAAAGCAGTAAACGCTCTTTACGAAAAGGGGATAGTTTCGGGAAAAGGTGTTCAAGCCTTTATGCCTGAAGATTACGTTACAAGAGCCGAATTTTTGAAAATGCTTGTTTTGGCAGGTAAGCTCGACATTGTAAAAGCACAGCAGAATTTCGTTGATGTAAAAGAAAATGATTGGTTTTTCGATTACGTTAATACAGCATGTGCTTTAAATATTGTAACAGGTGATGATTTGGGGAAATTCAATCCCAATGAAAAAATCACACGTCAGGACATGGCGGTTATGATTTGCAGAATGTTGGGTAAAACAAACGAAAAAGGTGATTTGTCCGCATTCAGTGACAGTGATACCATAAGCGAATATGCAAAAACATCTGTTGGTGTTTTGAGTGGTATGGGAATTGTAAACGGAATGGGAGACGGCACATTTGCTCCGTTTTCAAATGCAACAAGAGCACAAGCATCACAGATGATTTACAATATTTTAAATTTTGTAAAGTAATTAAATAAGGAAAAATAAGAGGTGTAAAAACTTGTTTTTTACACCTCAAATACAATATAAGGAGAAAAAAAGATATGAAAGAAATTTTTGTTTCGGCAAAAGCCTCAACAAGTGGTGACGGAAGCGAAAAAGCACCGTTTAAAACAGTGGAGGAAGCAAAAGACCTTGCAATATCCTGTAGCGAAGATGTTACCGTTATTATAGACGAGGGCAGATATTTTTTCAAAAAATCACTTGTTTTGCAAAATGTTTGCAATAAAAAAATTGAATTTAAGGCAAAAGACGGCAAAAAAGTATATTTTGACGGCGGTATTGTTTTGGATTGGAAAAAAGCGAAAAAAGTTTCCGACAAAAAAATAAAAGACAGAATTATCGATAAAAACGCTTCCGAAAAAGTGCTTGAAATAGACTTGTCGGAGTTTGAAATCGAGTATGCAAAATACGGTACAAGAGGATTCAGACGTGCAACAGTTCCGTCTTGCAACGAATTATATATAAATTCCGTTCCCTACAATGTGGCGCAATATCCAAATGTGGGAGAAGAGCTTATTCCTTTAAAAACAGTTGTTGACAGCGGAAGCAATCCATATAATCGTGAATTTGATATGCGACCGGCAACTTTTGTTTACGAGGATTCAAGATGCGACTTGTGGAAAGAGGCAAAAGGCTTTTACGTTTCCGGTCTTTTTACATGGAGCTTTGCCGATGATACGATAGAAATTGCATCTATAGACACAAGTAATAAAACAATGACAACAGTTTTGCCACATCTTCCCGGAATGGTGGCACGACCTTTTTCAAGATGGTATGCAATAAACCTTTTGGAAGAAATAGATGTTCCGGGCGAATATTTTGTTGACAAAGAAACGAAAAAAGTGTATTTTTATCCTATGGAAAGTATTGAAAATGCGTTTATTCAGTTGTCCGTTTTGGGAGAGCCTATGGTTGTTTTGGAAAATTGTAATGATGTTGTTTTTTGCGGAATTACCTTTGAAAATTCAAGAGGAACAGGCGCATATATTGAAAAAGGAGAAAACTGTTGTTTTAAAGACTGCACATTCCGAAATTTGGGTATGGTCGGCGTTCAAATAGGGCAAGGTGCAACAGCACTTCCGGAGGGAAAACACAATGCTCACGGTATTATGGCTGATGACGTTGAAAATCCAAAAGGTGAAAGCAGAATAATCGGTTCTTGGCACGAAATGCTGTATCAATTTCCTGCTTGGAACAGCGAGGGCGGAAGAAACAACGGCATTTTGAATTGTGAAATATACAATACCGGAACAGGCGGAGTTATGCTTGGCGGTGGAGACAGAAAAAAGCTTATTCCAGCAGGAAACTATGTTCATAATTGCGAGCTTTATAATGTGAACAGATTGGACAGAACATATAAGGCAGGCGTTAATATAAGCGGAGTCGGAAACAAGATTTCCAATTGTGAAATTTACGATATGCCCGGTTTTGCTGTTTATCTTCACGGAAACGACCATATAATAGAATACAACAAAATTCACGACGTTGTAAAAGAAGTGGCTGATGCCGGTGCTATATATTGGGGTCGTGATTTAAGCGAAGTGGGAAATGTTGTAAGATATAATTTTATTTACAATATTACTGGACTTAAAAGCAAGGGCACTTTGGGTGTTTGTGCCATATATTTGGACGATTATGCTTCTTTTAACGCTGTATACGGAAATTATTTTTACAATATCAATCAGTCAAGAACAGTTGGGCCTTTCGGAGTTGTATTTTGGAATTGCGGAGGTCAAACATCTGTAAACAACAATATTTTTGTGGATTGCCCCGCACCTCTTTGCCCAAAAGAAAACGGAATGAGAGGCATAGGGCGCTTAATAAGAGGTGAAGTGCCGTCAGAGGGTGAAAATTGCATACTTCACCACAAACGTGTAAAAACCGAAGATGACAACGATTTTGGCGGTGTTGATGTTACAAGTGAGGTATGGAAAGAAAAATATCCGTATCTTTATGAGGTTTATACAGGTACATATAAAAACGAAGCTTTGGTGTGGAACAATGTTGTTGTTAATGATTACAGCGTTTTCAAAGATGTTGAAAATTATGATTTTACCATTGTGGGAGAAGCACTTAAAAATGAAGCTATGATGTTTGTTTACGACCCATTAATGAACGTGGACGAAGAAAGAATGTTTTTCCATACTGCTGATTTTGAAAAAATAGGCAGAAAATAGAAAATTTTAATATTATAAAAAATCCCGAAAGTGAAATGCTTTCGGGATTTTAGACTGCCGGATTGTTATATAATGCAATAACGCTTTTCTTTTTTTAAGAAAAACACTTTGATTTTTTAAATTCGTTTCAAAAGGGTTGACAAGTTAAGGTAAGTGTACTATAATAGTTAATGTAGATTAACAATTTTAAAAAAGAGGTGTGGTTTTATGACAAAGGAAGAAATTTACCAATTTATAGGACGGCAGAAAACATCGTTGATTTCGTCGGTTGATAATGACGGATATCCTGCAACGAGAGCACTTATCCAGCCTGTTTTGGTTGATGATAACGATATATATTTTGCAACGTATACATCTTCAAGAAAGGTTGCACACTATCGTAATAATTCAAAAGCTTGTGTGTACTTTTTTGAAAAAGGCAGAAATTTTCAAGGTGTTGAAATAAAAGGAAATATGGAAGTGCTTACAGACGGTGAAGCAAAAAGAAGATTTTGGAAGCCCTTTTTTAACAGGTTTTACAAAAAAGGTGTTACCGATCCCGATTATTGCATTTTAAAGTTTACCGGTTTTGAAGCGGTATGCTTCGGTAATTTTAAAGTTCAAACCGTTAAACTGTGATTTGCGGAGGTGTAAAATGGATAAATATGTGGAGACAAATGCTGTTTTGTCGAAATTTTGCAAAGGCTATATGGATTTGAAAAAAGATTTGCCCATAAGACCCAGCGAAATGGCTGTTTTAAATATCATTGTGCAACGAGAGGGCAGATTTACACCACTTATGATAGCGGAATTGCTTGAAGTGTCAAAACCAATGATTACGGCACACATTTCCGTATTGGAAAAGAAAGAATACATAAAAAAAGAGTGCTTGAAAGAGGACAAGAGAAGTTTCTATGTTTTGCCTACGGAAAAAGCAAAAAAATTGGTGGCGACTGCCGGTGAAACAACAAAAAACAATCTCCAAATTTTAAAGAAAAATTTGGGAAGTGAAAATTACGAAAAGCTTTTAAATATTTTAAGTGAAACAAATAAAATTTTAACAAAAATGAACGGAGATGAGTTATAATGGATTTAAATGACAGAATATGGAATCCGTGGCACGGTTGCCACAAATGCTCGGAGGGGTGTCAAAACTGTTACGCATATTTTTTGGATAAGCGTTACGGAAGAGATACAAACGAGGTTGTAAAAAACAAATCGGACTTTAATTTGCCTGTTAAAAAGACAAGGGAAGGGGACTATAAATTGCCCGATGGTTGCTTTGTTCGTGTGTGTATGGCAAGTGACTTTTTCATTGAAGAAGCCGACGCATGGCGTATTGAAGCATGGGATTTTATAAGAAGTCGTCCCAATGTGACTTTTTCCCTGCTTACAAAACGTGCCGAACGTATTAAGGAGTGCTTGCCCTATGATTGGGGCGACGGTTGGGACAATGTTTCTTTTTCCGTTTCTTGCGAAAATCAAAAACGTCTTGAAGAAAGAATGCCCTATTTACTTGAAATTCCCGCAAAACACCGTTGGGTAAGCTTGAAGCCATTTATCGGTGAGGTTGACATTGCACCGTACTTAAAAACAGGCAAAATTGAAACCGTTCTTGCAGGTGGAGAAAACTATATGGGCTCTCGTCCGCTCCATTACGACTGGGTGAAAAAAGTTCATGATGCATGTGTGGAAAATAATGTTCAGCTTATTTTCGGACAAACGGGAAATATCTTTGTAAAAGACGGAAAAGAGTATAAAATCCGCAATCGTACCGACCAAATGGTGCAGGCTTTGAGAAGCGGACTTCATTATCCGCCCGTCGACATCGAAAAAGAGGTTGAAGCCATATATGCAAGAAAAAATGCCATGAAAGAGGCTATGGCGGCAAAAAGAAGACCAAAGGAAAACGAAAAATTTCATTGTTGATTTTCTATTAATTGAATTAAAAAAATGAATATCATACACTAAGAAAAATCTCGGAAACTGTTATGTTTTCGAGATTTGTTTTTTTGCTTTTTTTTAGCTGTTTTTGTTGGAAAACAGCGACTTTTTTCTTTGTCAAATTCCACAAAAAATGTAACAAAAAAGCCCAACAAGTAACAAAATGTGAATTGTAAAGGTTTTTGGAATATGGTATAATAATATTGTAGAAAAATTTGCATTGCCGAAAGGCAGAGAAAGGAAAAAAGTTATGAAAAAGAAAGGTTTTAAGTTTTTAACAATTTTGCTTGCTTTTGTTATGATGGCAACGTTAGCACCGTTTTCGTCATATATTGCCATGGCAGCAGATGTGGTTACGGTTTTTGAGGATATTGATATATCTTCATATTTAAGTCACGATTCTTTCATAACCGCAAGTGAAACAGGTTCAACCGGTGCAAGTTGGACCAATTACGACAATGGTGGATTGGATTTGGAAGAATTTGAGCAGTTACCCGGTTTTGATAAAGCAACACAGTATTTCACAACAAAAAATGCGGAATATAAAATGTATAATTTATATGCTCCGTCAAAAAGTGAAAACGGTAATGTTATGACACCTACGGATATAAAAGTAAATAAAAATATTACTGTTTCTGTGGGTAAAGCTTACGAAAAGGTTTGGTTTGCAGCTACCTTACATAACGGTACGAGTGCGGATTATTCAGTAAATGTTAAATATGAAAATGAAGAGGCTGTAGCTGTTCCCATTGTAAGTTCTGTTGGTAATAGTACTTTGGCAGGAGCTTACAGCTGGAATGCCGTTGGTCAAAAAAATATTTTTGCCAAAGAAAACGGTGGTGCAATTCATACAATTGGAGTTGGTGGAGCAAATCAGAATTTTTATTCCTATGTATATGAATATTACATTCAACTTGATTCTTCAAAGAAAGTTGAGAGTATAACATTCGGAAAACCTTCTGTCAATCCTATTTATTTGTTCTCTATGACAGGTGCAAATACCGCAACAGGTGCGGATGTAACTTGTGAAAATGAAAACGGAGATTTTGTTGACGCACAGGTTAAAACAGAAAAAGCAAACAGGGAATTTTACTATGTTGCCGATTTTGGTGCAGACAATGAAAATATTGTGAAATCCGTTTCCTTGAAAATGCGTTCTTTAAACAAAGATATTTTCGGAAAATCGGTAAGCGGTTCAAATGACGGCAAAAACTTTGAGCCTTTGGCAACCGTTGTAAAAGCTTCAACGGAAGATTTTGTAGATATTGATATTTTAAGCAACACTGCTTACAGATACATAAAAATCGAAGATTGTGCAACTCCGTCGATTTTGGAAGGGAAAATTACGGTTTCCGTAAATGAAAAGGCAAAAGATAATCTTCTTATTTCGGGAAAAATTTCTCCAAAAGGCTCATACATTGACGGAAATGAATGGTATAAGGCTTTCGATAATGACGAAAGCACATTTTCAAAGGCTGAAAATCAGTCTGATAATGAATTTGTTATCTATACGGGAAAAGATGAGCTTTACAAACCCACAAAAGTTGTGATTTCATCTTCTTCACTTTCAGGTGCAACTCTTTGGGGTTCAACCGACGGAAAAAATTATACACAGCTTGTAAGTATAGACGAAAACGAAAAAGAAATTGTGACAGACAGATGTTACAACTATTTTAAATTTACAAGTGATTACAATAATGTAAATGAATTTAAGCTTTACGGTTCCCGTAACGATGGCAGTTATGCTATAATTACAAATCCGACAGTTGACGGTCTCGGATTTACAGGTGCGGAGCTTAATCTTACATATACCGTTTCACCTTCCTATGCAGAGGTTGACATAGAATGGTTTAAAGACGGAGTAAAAATTGAAGATGCGACAGGAAAAACATCATATATGCCTACGGAAGCAGGTGAATATTATGCTGTTTTAACTTCAAAGGTCGGTGACAGCGTTACAAGTAATACACTTAGCGTTGCACTCGATACTCTTCCTATTGCAAAAGAAGTTTATGCAACAGGTAAGCTCTTTGACGGTGAGGTTTTGTACAGTTCATATATTTATGAAGATGCCGACGGTCACGAAGAAGACGAATCTGTTATGCAGTGGTACAGAGACGGCGTTGCAATTTCTGATGCAACTTCATATAAATATACTTTAACAAGTGACGATGTCGGAAAAATTATTTCATTCGGAGTTACACCCGTTTCAAAAAATCCCACAGCAAAAGGTAAAGAAGTGAAATTCTCATTTTCAGATGCTGTAAAAGCTTCAATGTACAGAAAATTGAGCGAATTTACGTATAGTAATTCAGGCTTTGGACGTGCATTTGACGGAGATATTACATCAAGCCCATATTTCGGTTTCCAGCCGAGTGAGGTTTTGACAATAACATTCCAGGACGGAAAAGCTCACAGCTTGGATAGATTTCGTTATCATCCGAGTAAGGAAGAACCTTCAAAGTCCGACTCAATGAAGATTATGGGTACAAACGACTTTGTGAATTATGATGTTTTGTATGTTGCACCGAAAAATCATACATATCAGTGGTACAGTGTGGATATGGACAATTTCAGAAAATATAAAGCACTTGCTGTTACCAATCTCAGTACAGGTCGTGTTGCGGAACTTGAATTTTACGAAAAAACAGACAGCTATGTGGAATATCCGCAGGAATACAAAATGCCCGGTGTTGTAAGTGCAAACGTGCTTGATACAGGATATTTTTATCCCGAGAAGCTTTCAAAGGTTAAGTTTACAACAAGTAAGCCGTCGGACTATGAGGGCAAAAAGGTTTACGGTTCAAACGATAATAAAAATTGGGTTGAATTGGGAACTTTAACAAATGTTGTTTCAGGCGACAATGCAATAGAAATTTCAGACAACGGTGTATACAGATATTTCAAATGTGATGCAAGCGTTGACTACTACGCAACAGCATACAGTACACAATATCCAAAACTTACCGATTTGAAATTTAAAAATAAAGCCGCAGTAGGCGGAACTTTGGAAGCAAAATATACGTTTAATGCAGAAAACGGACAATCAAAGGACGATAAGTATGTCTATGCGTGGTATTCTTCCACAGACAAAGAGACATGGTCGTTAATAGAAAACGCAACTCAAAAACAGTATACAACACAGTCTTCTGATTTGGGAAAATATATTAAATGTGAAATTCTTCCCGTTTCAACCGAGGCACCTTACGGCAGAGAAAGATTTTCTGTTGAAAGCGACTTTGTTGTGGAAGCTTTGGGCATTCCGCAAGCTTCAGACGTAAAGGTAAGCGGTGTTGTGAAAACAGGAAATACACTTAGTGCAACATATACTTTCTATGACCCCAACGGTCTTTCGGAAAGCGGAAGTGAATACAGCTGGTACAAGTCCACGGACGGAGTAAGCTGGAATATTATCGAAAATGAAAACAGTACTTCATACACAGTACAAGAAGCAGATGAAGGTTCATTTATTCAGTTTAGAGTTGTTCCTAAGGTTGAAAAAGGACAGATAAGCGGTAAAACAGTTGTCGGAGCTGAAGCAACGAGTAACAATGCAACAAAAGCAACAGCACCTGTTGCTCAAAATGCGGAGCTTGTGTTCCCCAAAAATGCAAAAGAGCTCTCCGTTGGTGATAAGGTTGAATTGAAATATACATATTTCGATGGTAACGAAGACGAAGAAAACGGCACGGTTATTCAGTGGAAAAGAGATAAAGACGGTACGGTAGTATCAACGGGAAAAACTTATACTATTACCGACAGCGATATAGGAAGCACATTCACAGTAATACTTCAAGTTAAAAACAATGCAGAGCTTGGAGACAGTGCAAACGTGGTAACACTTAACTTTACAGCACCTTGTAAGCCTGAAGTTTATGATGTTGTGTTAAGCGGTTCCGGTACAGTGGGACAGACTTTGACTGTTACATACAAATTTAGAGACGAAAACGGAAACGCAAATATCGGAACAGAAGTAAAATGGTACAGCGGAAGCACAGAATTGGGTACGGGATTGTCATATATTGTTAAAGTTTCCGATGCCGGAAAATCAATTCACTGTAAAATAACTCCGAAAACAGATGTAGCACCGACAACCGGTGACACATATATCACAAATGCAATTACCGTTGCAATTCCGTTTACAGGTTCAGTCGGAACAGGCGGTTCGGGAAGCTTCGGCGGAGGCGGTGGCGGAAGTGCAGGAAACAAATTCACAAATTCTTCCGTACAGAAAAACGAATTTGTTCCCGCTGTTTCCGAAACACCTACAGAGGAAGAAACATTCCCCGACATTAAAAATCACTGGGCTGAAAAAGAAATTAAAGAGCTTGCAAAGAAAAACATTGTAAAAGGTAACGGAGTGGGATATGCTCCCGACAACACAATGACAAGAGCCGAGGCTATGGCTGTTATAATAAGGGCAATAGGCGAAAACGAAAATACGCCTTACAAAGCAGAACTTCTCCATGACGTAACAAGCAAAGATTGGTATGCAGGTGTATTGCAGGCAGGCTACAACGCAAAAATTATTACTGTTGTAGGTGTAAGCTTTGAACCCAATAAGCCAATAACAAGACAAGACCTTTGCGGCTTCATTATGAACGCTTACATATCAAAAACAGGCAAAACTCCGGAAGCGGCAGATATTTCGTCATTTACCGACAAGGATAAAATTGCAGCAGGTGTCGATATGGTTGTAGGTCAGGCGGTTAAGCTTGGTATTATAAAAGGCATGGACGACGGTTCGTTCAGTCCCGACGGCAACGCAACAAGAGCGCAGGTTGCTGTAATGATTACAAGATTGTTAAAAGCAATGGGAGAATAAGGAGGTTAAAAAACTATGAAAAAAAGAATATGTTCGTTAATAGCGGTATTTTCGATGGCTTTTTCTCTTTCCTTTGCATACGCTGAGGAGAGCGGAGTAAATTCCGCTCTTCCCGAGCTTAAAGGAACAACGGCTGTTGAATATTTTGTTGCCACAAGCGGAAACGATTCCAATTCGGGAACAATAGACAGTCCTTTTAAAACGTTGGACGGCGCAAAAAACGCAATAAGAAGTTTAAAGCAGACAAGCGGTTTGCCAAAGGGCGGAATTACCGTTAATATAAGAGGCGGTAACTATGATTTTTCCGAGTCCACATTCACTCTTGATAAGGAAGACTCCGGAACGGCTGATTGCTCAATTGTTTACAAACGCTACAATGACGAAGTTGTAAACATAAACGGTGGTTACAGTGTGGATTTGAATAAAGCATCACCTGTAAGTGACCAAAAATTGCTTTCACGTCTTAATTCCGACGATGCAAGAAAAAATGTAAGACAGATTAATTTCAGAAAGCTTGGAATTGAACTCGGACCTATTTATCCCAGAGGTTACGGTATAAACTACACGGAAGATGAAACAAAATTGGACGGTGTTAGGTATTTAAAAAACAGCGAAAGAGCACCGCAGATTTATCTTAACGGCAATCTTATGGATTTGGCTCGTTATCCAAACAAGGGTGAGGACGGCAGACCGCAAGCGATGCTTACCGGTACGGTTGATTCTCAATACCAAAGCAGCAGCAATACATATTATGAATTTAAGTATACCGACAAGAGAGTTGAAAAATGGCAGAATACCGGAAATATTTGGGCTTTCGGTTGGTGGCAACATGATTGGGCTGAAAACTATTTGAATGTTAAAGAAATTGATAAAGATAACGGCTTAATCAAAATGGAAGGTATAACAAGCTTCGGTCTTAAACAAAATAAACGTTTCTATATGGAAAACATTTTTGAAGAGCTTGACTGTGACAACGAATATTTTTACGATTATGATACGGGAATTTTCTATTTCTATGCAGATCCCGACAAAGAATTGGAAACCTTGGATATAGCACACAATGTAGATACGCTTATAACATTAAACGATGTTTCTTATGTAACCTTTAGCGGACTTAACATTAAAAACGCATTTGGAAAAGGCTTTTACATTTGGGGTGGAACAGATATTTTGATTTCATATTGCGACATAAAAAATATAGGTGTTGATGCAATAAGATGCGGACGAAATGCAAGTGACGTAACGTATGCATGGAGAGATTACGATTCCGATATGCCAATCGGAACAAAAAATCTCGGTATTGTGGGAAATCATATTTACAATATAGGCTACAATGCCATAATAGCTGAAACAGGTAATCCTTTCAGCCTTGAAAGCGGTAATACATATATTGAAAACAACGAAATTCACCGTTGGGGACAAATTAAAAGGACATATCAGTGTGCAATCAATCTTCCCTTTACATGCGGTGCGACAGTTGCAAACAATAAAATGTACGATTCACCTCACCAATGTGTTTCCGGTTACATGACGGAATGTTTGATTGAATTTAACGAAATATATGACGTTTGCCAGGAAACAGGTGACTGTGGCGCTATTTATACATATATGAGAGACGATTCTTGGGGAACTGTGGTAAGATATAACTACATTCACGATATTGTTATTGACGAAGCTCTCGGTCTCGGTGCAACGGGTGTATATCTTGATGGTTACACTGTAGGCTACGAGGTTTACGGAAATATTTTTGAAAATATTTTAAGAAGTGCGCTCGGTAACGGTGGTTGTTTTGTTTCTTTCTACAATAACCTTACAATCAATTGCCCATCTGCAATAGATTACAACGATGCCGCAATTCAAACTAACCGTAGTGTAAGAGACAATAACGGTTGTTTTGAAACAGGTCTTGAAGTATTCGGTGATATATGGTACAGCCGTTATCCTATGGTGAAAGAGTATTTTTCAAAGGATTACAACGATAAAATTCCACAAGGTGCTGTTGTTAAAAACAACATTTCAGTCGGAACAGGCGGAAAAAACAATATTTCAACAATGGTATCCAGCTATGGCGATGTTGACAAAAATGTTTATTTTGAAAAAGACCCCGGTTTTGTAAATATGAAAAACAAAGATTTTAGATTTGCAAGTGATTCCGATGTTTGGGAAAATGTTCCCGAATGGAAAAATATTCCGGTGGGAAGAATCGGACTTTACGGAAGCTATGTTGTTTCCAGAATGAAAGATGCAGACGCTTTAATTGTTGACAACACAAGACTTTACACAAAAAACGTGCTTACATCTGCGGAAGAAGTGCCATACGTTGAAAACGAAAAGGTTTATATTCCGTCAAGCACTCTTAAGCTTATGGGAGTTGACAGCGAAAGCCCGTTGACAGCAGAGGACACTGCACAGGAACTTAATAAAAATCTTTTCTATGACGAAAAAACAGGTCTTATTATGTTTACGGAAAAAGAAAATGTATTCAATTTGAAAACAGACAGCAACATAATTAAAGAAGTTGTAAGACAAATGACGGTAAGATAATCGGAAAGGAAAAAGTAAAATGAAAAAAAGAATTTTATCAATTATAACGGTACTTCTGATTACAATAACAAGCATCGGAACAGCTTATGCTGCAAAAGGTGAGGGTTGGGACGACTATTGGTATAATGAGGATTTTGAAAGCTGGGATAAGTCCGAGCTTACCGAAGAAGAAATTATCAGACTTAATGCAATATCGGAAAATTCTTATGCCGATTTGGACGTTGACATAACGAGAATTGCACTTCCGAACGATTCGGAAAAAGCGTTGAGAATTATTGAATTTTTTAAAGAAATAGGCGTTTTGTCTCAAAGCTATAACGTTTACGACGTTATAACACGTGCTCAGGCTGCCGGCATTATTGCAAATCTTTTAAACTACAACCAAAGCTTTGATCTTTTCAACGGTACAACCTTTGACGATGTTACACCGGGAGATTTTGCTTGTAATGAAATCAGCTATGTTCACATAAGAGGTATAATGAGCGGTATTCAAGAAAAGATATTTGCTCCCGATGAATATTTTTACTATGACCATGCAATCGCTTCGCTTATAAGAATGCTTGGTTATGAAGCAAAAGCAACTGCAAAGGGCGGTTACCCAACAGGATATAAAATCACCGCAACGGATTTGGGTATTTTGAAAGGAACAAACCGTTCTTCAAACACCGATCTTATCGGTATGGGTGCATTCTGTACCATGCTTGTAAATTGCTTTGAAATTCCTATGATAGACAGTTATCTTTCAAAGGACGATAACTATGTTTTGGGTTCAAACTCCAAAACTATTTTGGAAGACTGTTTGGAAATGAGAAAATCGGGCGGTGTTGTAAGTGCGGTTGAAAATATCGACTTATACGGTTTCAGAGAGCAGCTTAAAGAAGATGAGATTAAAATTAACGATGTGGTATACACTGTTAATAATATTGACTATAAGCAGTTTTTGGGAAAGAAAGTTGAATTTTACACCGAAAAAGAAAAAGAGGGCGTAAATCCGCAAGTGCTCTATATGGAAGTTGACAGCAAGGTGAAGGAAGTAACTCTTTTTGCACATGATATTAAATTTAAAAGCACAAACGTTATAGAAAAAGAAAATGAAGACGGAAAAAATACGGAATATAAAATTTCAGGTTCCGCAAACATACTTTACAACGGTATTCCCGTTTCAGGTTTCACAAGTGACCTTATACCGAAAAGCGGACGAGTAGTTTTGATTTCAAATGACGGAACAAAAAATTACAATGTTGTATTAATTTACGACTACAAGGATTATGTGGCAATGGGTGTTTCTGACACAAAGGTACTTTTTGAGTATAACGATACCATAACCGTTGACGGAAAAAGCAAAGTTTATCTTGAAGTTAAGGACGAAAACACACCTTATTCCGTATTGAAAAACGGAAAATATGTAAAGCTTAAAAACATTGAAAAAGGGTCTGCCGTTTGCGTTGCATATTCAGACAATGTTGGCTATATAATTGAAACTTGCGACGAATATGTTGAAGGTGAAATTGCGGAAATAAGCTCAAATCCGTATACAATTACAATTGACGACAAATCATACGAAGTTTCAAGTAATTATCTTGAGCTTGTTAAGAACAACGCTAAAAATGCCGTTGATTTTGAATTTGGTATGTATGCAAAATTTATTGTAAATCCTTTTGGTATGATTGTGGGAATGACAGATGCCGAAGCAGACGAAATGCAATATGGCTTTGTTTTGGGGGTTTTAAAAGGTTCCGGTTTTAATACAGATGTTAAAATCAAGCTTTTCTCAATTACTGACAACAAAGTTAAAGAGTATGATTTTAAGGATAAAGTGGTTTTAAACGGTGCAACCGTGTCAAAATCCTTTGTATACGACGATGTAAACGCAAGACTTAATACATTTAACACAGGCTGGAATTTAGCCACACCTACAGACGAGGAAATTAAGCAAACAAGAAACACACCACCGATTGTAAAATTCAAAACGGTGAAAAAAGATGTAATCGGAACTATGGTTACAAGCGTAATTGACAATACAGACGATGAAACAATGCAAGATAATAACATTGTTCGTCATGTAAGCTACTCAACTCTTCGTTGTTTTCAGCAATACAGAACTTTGGGAAGAAAAATACTTTTTGACGATACTTCAACGTATGCCCTTAAAGTTCCCGACAGTTTGGAAGAAAAAGACTTTATTTCCGGAAGAATAAAAAATGTTCTTCCCGCAGGTAACGATACGGAAATTAATGTAGTTTCCTTTGACAGCGACCGTTTTGATGTTCCCGAACTTGTAATTTGGTATGGAGCAGGCGGTGGAGCGTTGTCGCACGATCATTCCGTTATGGTTGTTGACAGTGTTGCTTCAGGTGTTGATGCATCCGGCGAAAAAGTAGGAATTATAAGAGGTACACACTTAGGATTGGGTAATGTTGAATATTACACTCTTTCCGATGATGATCTTATGAAAAAGGTTAATACTCTTAAAAAAGGTGATGCAATAACCATTGCCACGACGGATAAAAACGAAATTAGAGATGTTCAGCTTAACGTAAGATACGGTGAAACAACAATTTATAATTATACCGACGAATTAAAAGGCGGAAATACAGAGACTGCTTTCGGTGAAATAGTTGAATTTGATGAAAAATTTATAAAATTAAAAAGTGTAACCAACGGACAGGCCACCACAAACAGTAATCAAATGAAATCTACTACAAAGCTTTATTTCTTTGACGGAGAAAAAATTTACGCAGGAAGCTATACCGATATTGAAAAGGGAGATTTGCTTTTCACAAAATGCTATCTTACCAATTTAAACGGTGTTATAGTTTATAAGCAAAACTGATTGAATGATTCAAAAAAACCGATAGGAGAAAAGCTTATCGGTTTTTTTGGTAAAATAGAGGAGAAAAAAGTATGCTAAAAATTATTATTGTGGACGATGAACGAGCAGCATCGGAGCTTATTGCTTCTTGCTTGAATAAATCCGAACTTGATGTGGAAATTGCGGGTATTTTTGAAAATGCAACGGATGCTCTCGACTTTGCGAGAAAAAATGAAATCGATATAGTTATGACAGACATAAAGATGCCCGGTATGGATGGCTTGGAGCTTACAAAAATTTTAAAAGAAGACAATCCGTCGCTGAAAGTTGTGATTTTCAGCGGATATGACGAATTTGAATTTGCTCAAAAGGCTATTTCTTACGGAGTTTCCGAATATCTTTTGAAGCCTGTCAATTTGAAAGAAATGTTTGCCTGCATAAAGAAAATTTCCGAACAGATTAAGCAAGAAAAAATAGGCAAACCGGATTTTTATCCCGAAATGAGAGAAGAATTTTTAAACGACTTAACTATGGGAATTATAACGGATTACGGAATGTATACAAAAAAGTTCGATATGCTTTCTTTTCCGTTTGAAAAAGAAGATTCCGCAGGCGTTGTTTTTTCGGTTGAATATTCGGAAGATGATATGGCTTTTGTTTGGAAATACGGAAGAGGCACACTTCTTACGGCTGTTACAAACGTTATTGAAAAAAACATTTTAAGTTGCCATATCTATCCTTTGGAAATTTCAAAAGGTGCAATGCGGTTTATTTTAGTCGGTGATAAAAACAATATCGATAAAGAACTTATTGAAACGGAAATAAAAACAGAGCTTGGTCTTGACATAAAAATTGAAATTTTTATGGAATTTGAAAATCTTTGGAAAATGTCGGCAGATTATCCGAAAAACGTTTCAAAGGGTAAAAAACTTTCTTTTTTGGTTTCTCAAATAGTGACGGGGAACGAGCTTAATGCAGACATAATTTTGAAAGACGTTTTAAAGGATATGAAAGAAGACGATAAGAAAAATTTCATAAGCCAACTTACAAAACTTCTTTCAATTGAGGATAACGGAGGAATAAACGTTAAAAACATTATAGAAACTTGCAAGGAAAAGCAAAATTCCGATCTTATAATTGAAAAAGCGTGTCAATATATCGGCAAAAATTATATGAAAGATATAACAAGAGACGATGTTGCCGACTATGTTTTTATGAATTCTTCGTATTTTTCAAGATATTTCAGCAAAAAGGTTGGTATAAGTTTTTATGATTATCTTGTAAATATTCGTATGCAAAAAGCAATGGAGCTTCTTAAAACAAACAAAAAAATAGCGGATATAGGCGAAAAAGTGGGGTATCAATATCAAAAATATTTCATTAAAAACTTCAAACGCCACACAGGCTATACTCCGTCGGATTACAGAAAATATATCTTGAAAATAGAGGACCATTCAAGCAATGAAGATTAAAAAAATTCAAAAAATCAAATCATTTTTTTCAAATTATAAAAACAAAAGTCTGCTAATCAGAAATTACGTCAGGCTTTTGTCCTTTGCGTTGGTTCTCATTTTCCTTTTTTCCATTTATATTTTCAACATAACAAAGAAAAAGATAAACGGGGAATATTTGCAAACCATTGTAAAGGATACCCAAAAAATTGCGGCTTTAACGGACAATGCACTTAACGATTTGTTTTTAATTGCACCGCAAATTGCGGCAAGCGAAAATTTTAAATTTTTGCTTTTTTCCGACAAAGTAGAAGCTCTTTGGAGCGAAAGCGTTGGCAGTTCAATTAAGGAAATAACCGACACTTACCCATATTTGCACAATTGCGTTCATTCAGTGGAGCTTTATTTTGAAAATTCCGATTTAAAGTACAGCACCCACTCGGAAAGCAGGGGATTTTCTTCGGAAAAAACACAGTGGTACAACGAATATAAAAAAATGAAAGCATTGGAAACAAAAATTATTTTCAGAAAGCACAACGATTCCTATCCGTATTTAATGACATACATTTACAAATGCAACAATTTTGGCTATAACGGTGCCATTGCCATTAATGTGGATTTGAGAAAGCTTGAAAAAATAGTCGATAAGGGCTTGTCGGAAAATCAGTCGGTCTATATTTTGCAAAATGACAAAATAATCTATAAGAAAAATTTAGATAAATTTATGGAAAAAATTTCCGACGATGAACAGCTTTACGATTTTATTCGCAACAGCGAAAACAAAGAAGAAATCAAAGAAATTGACGGTGAAAAATATACTTTGTATCGCACCAAAAGCGAGAGTTTCGATTGGGATTATTTTTGCGTGAATAAATTGCAAGGCTATGACGAAAAAATGAACATTGAAAGCTATTTGTTGAAAATAGTGTTTATTTTGGTGCTTTTCATTGCATTGGGAATTGCTTTTGTAATTACCGTAAGCTCATATCGTCCCGTAAATGACCTTGTAAAATTTATTGATGAAACGGAAAAAAGAGACCTTTCAAGCTTAAACGGAAAAGAAATTCGCTATATTGCTCATAAAATAAGTGTTATGATAAACGAAAACACTCAATTAAAGGAAGAACTTGACAAATCCATAACTTCTTTAAACGAAACGGAGTTGGCAGCCTTAAAGGCTCAAATGAATCCTCACTTTTTGTTTAACACGCTGAATATAATCAATTTGCGACTTTCCGAAGCTTACGGAATAGATTACAAGGGTAGCGATATGCTGGAAAATTTGTCGTCAATATTGCGGTATACCTTAAAAACGCAGGGTAACACCGCAAGCGTTACAGACGAAATTACAAACGAGAAATATTATTCCGTAATTCTTTACGAACGTTACAATCACAATTTTGAAATTGTTTTTGACATTGATGAACGTTTAAAGAATTTCAAAGTGCCTATTTTGGTTTTCCAACCGTTAATTGAAAATGCGGTTTATCATGGAATTTCCAAAAAAACAAGTGGAAACAATTTAATAAAGGTAACAGGCAAAATTACGGAAAATAATGTTGTTTTTACTGTTTTTGACAACGGAAACGGTATGAGTGAAGAAAAGCTTGAAGAAACACGAACGATAATCAATCGTAAAGAGCCGTTTTCTTCAAAACATATCGGTCTTGCAAACATAAATAAACGTATAAAATTGCTCTATGGGGAAGCTTACGGAGTGGAAGTAACATCAACTCTGAAAATAGGAACAACCGTGACTTTAATTTTGCCAAAAGAGTAACGTTTTGATACCAAAAGTAACAAAAAGTGAATTGAAAATCAAAATAAAATGATTTATAATTATTATATAGAAGAAAAATAGGAGGGACTTCATTTGAAACAAACAACAAATACTTTATCCAAAGATTACAAAAAAGACAAATTTTTAAATACACTTAGGGACAATGCGGAGCTTACGCTTTTGGCACTTCCCGGTATCATTGCACTTTTTGTTTTTTGCTATATGCCAATGTTCGGCGTAATTATAGCATTTAAAAAATTTGTTCCCAAAAAGGGAATTTTGGGAAGCGAATGGGTAGGACTTGAAAACTTTAAATTCTTCTTTACCTCTCCCGATGCTTTCAGAACAATAAGAAACACCGTTCTTTACGGCTTGGATTTTATGATTTTGGGGCTTATATGTGCTGTTTTTGTGGCGATTTTGCTTTTCAATTTGCGAAGCCGAATTGCACTTAAATTTTACAATACGGTTATGATTATCCCCAAATTTTTGTCGGTGGTTTTAATCGCTTTTATTGTTTATGCATTTTTAAATCCCGTTTCCGGTATGTTAAACCAACTTATCGGAGCTTTGGGAGGGCCTACCGACATAGACTGGTACAGCGTTCCTGCCGCATGGCCGTTTATACTTACCATTGTTCATATTTGGCAGGTTGTGGGAATGAATTCAATCATTTATTACGCTTCTCTTATGTCAATTGACGATGCACTTTTTGAAGCTGCAACGCTGGAGGGCGCAAATAAGTGGCAACAAACAATCAATATTTCAATTCCGCACCTTATCCCCGTTATGACAATTACCACAATCCTTGCAATGGGAAGTCTTGTCAGCGGTGATTTCGGCTTGTTCTACCAAACAACAAGAGACGTTGGTACACTTTACCCAACAACCGATATTATCAACACCTACACATTCAGAGGACTTATGGACGGTAATATGGACGTTTCGGCGGCTGTCGGACTTGCTCAGTCGGTGGTTGGACTTATTATGGTTGTGTCAACTAACCTTATTGTAAGAAAAATAAGTCCGGAAAACAGTTTATTTTAGGAGGCAACACAATGAAAAAATTTTCTTGGGGACAATTATTATTACACATATTTTTCATAATTGTTTCAATAACATACATATTTCCGCTTTTGCTTGTAATAACGATTTCATTCAGCTCGGAAGCTTCAATAAGAGAATTCGGCTATCAGCTTATTCCCCACGAGTGGAGCTTGGAAGCATATAAGCTTGTATTCAAAAATCCGCAACAGATAATAGATTCGTATAAAACTACAATCATTTTTTCTGCCGCTACCACGATTTTGTCGGTTTTGGTTACGGGACTTTTGGCATATCCTTTGTCACGTCCCAACTATAAACTTAAAAAAGTTCTTACTTGGTATGTATTTTTCACAATGCTTTTTTCAGGCGGTCTTGTTCCGTCCTACATTATAAATACCAAATTTTTGCACCTTGACAACACAATTTGGATCTACATTTTGCCTTCGCTTGTAAGTGCATGGAACGTAATAGTAATAAGGACGTTTTTCCAGGGGATACCGGGAGAAATCGTTGAATCCGCAAAAATAGACGGAGCAAAGGAGCTCACCATATTTTTCAGAATTATGTTTCCCCTTTCCGTTCCCAGCCTTGCAACAATCGGTTTTATGAACCTCGTTGCAAAATGGAACGATTGGAATACGGCCCTTATCTATATAACAGATTCAAAGCTCTATTCTCTTCAATATATGCTCCAAAAGATTTTAAGGGAAATAGAATTTGTTAAAAAAATGGTGGAACAGGGCTCTTCAATGAATGAATCTTTGGATAGTCTCCCCTCGGAAAGTATGCGTTACGCAATGGCTGTTTTGGCGGCAGGTCCAATGCTTTGCGTTTTCCCGTTTTTCCAAAAATACTTTTCAAAAGGTCTTACAATAGGTGC
>CAYPIJ010000005.1:0-28431 GCA_964410755.1 uncultured Oscillospiraceae bacterium
CTATTTATGTTGACCAATGGGATTGGGAAAAAGTTATTACGAAAGCAGACAGAACTGAAGAATATCTTAAAGATACGGTTACAAAAATTGTAAATGCTGTTTGCGATACCCTTGATGCGGTTAAAGAAAAATATCCGTCTGTTAAAACAGAGCTTAAAAGGGAAGTAACTTTTGTTACAACTCAGGAGCTTGAAGATATGTACCCAAATCTTACTCCTAAGCAAAGAGAAAATGCCTTTGTTAAGAGAAACAGAACTGTATTTTTAATGAAAATCGGTGATAAATTGAAATCGGGCGAAAAGCACGATGGACGTGCTCCCGACTATGACGATTGGAATTTGAACGGAGATATTCTTATTTATAATAATGTTCTTGATATGGCTTTTGAAATTTCTTCAATGGGAATAAGAGTTGACAGAAATTCTCTTGACAGCCAGCTTACAAAAGCAAATTGTGACGACAGAAGACATCTTACGTTCCATAAAATGCTTCTTAACGATGAGCTTCCTTTAACAATAGGCGGAGGAATAGGTCAGTCGAGACTTTGTATGCTCCTTTTGGGAAAAGCTCATATAGGAGAGGTTCAGGTTTCTGTTTGGGATAAAAATACAATTAATAAGTGTTCAGAAGCAAATATTGAATTGTTGTAAAACAAAATTATATGAAATGAGGAAATAAAATGAATAACGTGCCCGAAATGTTCGGAAGTAAGGTTTTTAACGATAATGTAATGCGTGAAAGACTTCCGAAAGATGTATATAAAGATTTGAAAAAGACAATAGAAGAGGGGAAAGCCCTTGATATAAGTGTTGCCAATGTTGTTGCAAACTCAATGAAAGATTGGGCTTGTGAGCAGGGGGTTACTCATTATACTCATTGGTTTCAGCCTATGACGGGAGTTACTGCGGAAAAGCACGATAGCTTTATCGCTCCCGTAAGCAACGGTAATGTTATAATGGAATTTTCGGGAAAAGAGCTTATAAAAGGCGAGCCCGATGCATCTTCTTTTCCATCCGGTGGATTGAGAGCAACTTTTGAAGCAAGAGGATATACCGCTTGGGACCCTACGTCCTACGCATTTATTAAAGACGGTATCCTTTGTATTCCAACAGCTTTCTGCTCCTTTGGTGGTGAGGTTTTGGATAAAAAAACTCCGCTTTTGCGTTCTATGGAAGTAATCAACGTAAATGCAAAGCGTATTTTGAAGCTTTTCGGAAAAGATGTGAAAAGAGTTGTAACAACTGTAGGTGCCGAACAGGAATATTTTCTTGTGGATAAAGACGTTTATGAAAAACGTCCCGATCTTATATTTACAGGTCGTACTCTTTGCGGTGCAAAGCCACCTAAAGGACAAGAGCTTGACGACCATTATTTCGGTGCGGTAAAGCCAAGAGTTGCCGAGTTTATGAAAGAACTTGACGAAGAACTTTGGAAGCTTGGAGTTTTGGCGAAAACAAAACATAACGAAGCAGCACCGGCACAGCACGAGCTTGCACCGATTTTTGAAACAACAAATTTGGCAACCGACCAAAATCAGCTTACAATGGAAACAATGAGAAAGGTTGCCGCAAAATACAATATGGTTTGTTTGCTCCACGAAAAGCCTTTTGACGGAGTAAACGGAAGCGGAAAGCATAATAACTGGTCTCTTTCCACAAATACCGGAGTAAATCTTTTGGAACCGGGAAAATCTCCCGAAGATAATGCACAGTTCTTGTTGTTTTTGTGTGCGGTTATTGAAGCGGTACACGAGCATCAGGATTTGTTGAGAATGTCTGTTGCAAGTGCCGGAAATGACCATCGTTTGGGAGGTAACGAAGCACCACCTGCAATTATTTCAATGTTTTTGGGTGACGAGCTTACTTCCATATTGAAATCTTTGGAAACAGACAGCGAATACGATAAAGTGAAAAGAGAAAACCTTGAAATCGGTGTTGACGTTTTGCCCAATTTGCCAAAAGATACTTCCGACAGAAACAGAACATCACCTTTTGCCTTTACGGGAAATAAGTTTGAGTTTCGTATGGTCGGCTCTTCAATGTCAATTTCAAGTCCCAATGTTATTCTTAACACTATTATCGGCGATGTGCTTGATAAATATGCTACAAGACTTGAAAAGGCAACTGATTTCAAGAGTGAACTCAATAAGCTTATAAAAGAAACCATTAAAAATCATAAGGATATTATTTTCAACGGAAACAACTATTCAAAGGAATGGGTTGAGGAAGCGAAAAAGAGAGGTCTTCTCAATTTAAAATCCGCTCCCGAAGCAATACAGTCTTATGTTAAAAAAGAGAATATTGCATTGTTTACAAAGCATAAAATATTCAGTGAGGCAGAAGTTAAATCAAGATGTGAAATAATGCTTGAAAATTATTGTAAGGTCTTGAAGATTGAAGCACTTACATTCCTTGAAATGCTTAAAAGAGATATTATTCCCGCAGTTGTTGCTTATGAAACCGATCTTGTGAAAATGACTATGGACAAAAAAGCTCTTATGGGCGAGGAATTTATAAAGAGTGACCTTAAAATGATTTCAAGATTTTCCCACGATGTGGATAATCTTTACGGGATTACCGATGTTCTTTTACAGCGTGTGGAAGAAACGAAAAAATTTGACGATATAGTTGAATTGAGCAATTTCTATCGTGACGAAATTGTTACCACAATGGAAGATGCAAGACTTATTGTTGACGGCTTGGAAGCCAATGTTGGCAGAAAATATTGGCCGTATCCCTCTTACGGTGAGCTTTTGTTCAGCGTTCGTTAAGAAAGGTAGAGAAAAATGAGCTTTATTGAAATATTTCTGATAGGAATAGGTCTTTCAATGGACGCTTTTGCAGTTTCGATTTGCAAGGGCTTGAGCGTTCAAAAAGTGAAACCTAAGCACTGCTTGATTACGGGACTGTATTTTGGTGGTTTTCAGGCACTTATGCCTTTTTTGGGATATGTTTTGGGTTTTCGGTTTAAAGATTTTATAATGAATTTCGACCATTGGGTTGCGTTTGTTCTTTTGGTAATTATCGGAGCAAATATGATTAAAGAATCTTATGGGGACTGTGAAAAAGTGGGGGATTCATTTGATTTTAAAACGATGTTTCCCCTTGCTGTGGCAACAAGCATTGATGCTCTTGCGGTAGGCATAACCTTTGCATTTTTGCAGGTTAATATTATTGCCGCCATTACAATTATAGGTATAACCACATTTGCATTTGGTGTTGTCGGACTAAAAGTCGGCAATGCATTCGGACTTAAATATAGGTCAAAGGCTGAATTTTTCGGTGGCCTTGTCCTTATATTTATAGGCTTGAAAATTCTTATTGAACATGTATTTTTTTCTTAAAATTAAAAGTGATATGAGTTAAGTAGATAAAAAGGGAGTTGCTTTTTTACAACTCCCCAATTTTTTATTTTAAAAGATTTTTTATGTTTTCCATTGCGGTTGGTAAGCGTTTTTTAAGAAGTATTTTTTCGCCTTCACCGTCTTTTTGTAAAACATAGTTTCTTGAATCGTAAGTAACATAGGAATATGTTACTTTTGATTTATCAAGGTATCTGAAAGTAACTGTATATTCAGCTTTTCCGCCTTTTACGATTTTGTCGTTCATTTTGTCTACAGTAATACCGATAATTTCCTGGTAAACTTTTTTAAATACATCTTCTTCAATCTTTTTACCGTTGATTTTGTAGGTGTAATTATCTTCCTTACCGGAAATATCAAGTGTATATTTCTGTCCGTTGCCCTCAAAAACAACTTGGTCTATTTTGGTAATCAAAATAAGATGAGCCATTTTGTTCATAAGAACATCGGGGGTGTATGTGTCGATAATGTCAAACAAATCGGATTTCATTGTGAAAATATATTTTTCGTCGTCCAAAACTGTGTAAATATTTCCGTTTTCGTCCTTGTCACCGAAATGAAGTGTGTGTGTTTCTGTTCCGTCATTAAATGTAAAGGATTTTTTACCTATGTTGTATTTTTGTTTATTTCCAATGTTATTGTCAACAAAATCAACAACGCTTACAGTATAACCCTCTTGACCCAAAAACTCAAAAAGCGGTGTGATACGGTCTTCGTCCGCAGCCATTTTTTGCGGATATGTGAGAATATAGCTTACTCCGACATCAAGAATTTTTGCTTCTTCTTCGTTTTCAACAGCTTTAAGTGAAACATAACTTTCACCGTTTTTCTTTATTTCCATTGATTTTAAGTTAGGCGCAAGTGTTACAAGGCTTGTTTCTCTGAAATCGTCTGTTTTTGACAAGAATGCGGAAGAAACATAGCTCAATACAGCATATTGTTTGTTGTCACATTGCAAGAAATATTGATTTTCTCCGATTACTTCATTTCCGAGAATAACCGTTTTTGTGCTTCCGTCTTTCATTGTTACGGCTGCTTTTGCCGTTTCTTTAAAACCAACATCATCACCTGTAACATCTTTTTGAGCCGAAATGCTTAAAAATGCTGAAAAGTTTGAAGACATAAGAGAAGAAGAGTATGGTATAACGCCCGCATCTTTCATTTCATAGCCGTCATCTCCCTTATATTCAATGGTGTAGCTTCCGAATTCGTTTTCAACGGTAACACTTTTTACGTCGTCTTTTTCCAATTTTAAAACGGAAATATCTTCCGTTATATCGTTGTAATTGGTGTTGTTATCTTGTGTATCGTTATTTTTTGCGGGCATTTTATAAGCCCAAACAAGAAGACCGACCAACACAGCAATAACAACAACTCCGATTATTAAATTTCTGATAAGTTTTTTGTTATTCATTTTTATAAATATCTCCTCTTAAGCCAGATTATGATACCTACAAGCAAAAGTCCCACCGGAATGAGCCAAACGAGAACATAGTAGAGAACTGTTCTTGCAACTGCGCTTGGAGCGGTAAATAAACCTTGTGTAATAATTTTTGAAGATATTTCAATTGCATCCTTTGAATTTGTAAGGTAGTTGATTGTATTTTCAGTGAAAATGCTGTTTGCTTTGTTTCCTGTTTGCTGTTCGTTTATTTCAAAAGCAAGGGCACTTCCTATTGCGAAAATTCCGCCGTTTCCTTTTTCACTTATTACGCACACATCAATAGGGCCTTTTGTATCGCCTTCTTCAAAATCAACTGTTTCCGATTGGATATTTGATTTCAAAACAGATTTGTTTGAAGTTTTTGCAAGTGATGTTACAGTTGCTTTCTGTGGGTTGTTTTGATTGATTTCAAAACCGATACTGCCATAGAAAAGTGTTTGTAAATCTTTTGCTATTAAGTTTGATGTAATGTCGTGTTCCGCAAGTTCCGGATAGAACATAATAGGGGATTGGTTATATTTTGAAGAATCGTTTTCCGCAACAACACCGTGAATCGGTTTAATTCCCCATTCGGAAAGGTATTCTTCAAACACAGGGCAACTTTCCACACCAGGTGTGTAAAGAACCATAAGCTTTCCGCCTTTATCCAAAAATGCGTCTATTTTGTTGCATTCGTCTTCGGTAAAATCGCTTGTCGGAGTAACTGTAACAAGAACATTTGCATCTTCGGGAATGTTTTGATTCATTATTGAAATAGTTTCGATTTTGTTGTCTTTATCGTTGATTACAGCATCAAAGTTTGATGTTTTTTGCTCACCGTGTCCGCTTAAAAAGTAGAATTTGTTTTGCGTTGTTTTGCCGGTAACGCTCAAAATAGCACTTGTCATTTTTGCTTCCAAGTCAAAGCTGTACATTCCTTGATTTTCCGCAACACTGCTCACTACGTTGGCAACGTTTATCACCTTGTATCTGTCGTTACATTCAAAAATAATGTCGCCTGTTGTTATGCTTTCGCCTTTTTGTTGGTATTTTGTAAGCATACTTTGATTTTTGTAAACATCGATATATTTAAAATCAATTTTGTTTGTAAGCTGTTTGTATCTTGATACATATTCGGTTACAAGAGTGTCACATTCAGCTTCAGGTGCAAGAATGTATGCTGTTATGTTTGTGTCAAGCTCTTTTGCTATTCTTTTTGTGTCGTCCGTAAGCTCGTAAATTTTGTCTTCCGTAAGATCTATTTTCAAAGGAACTTTAGAGGATACGGTTGTAACGATTATATTTACAAGTATAACGGCAACTACGACAACGGCCGTTATAACCCAAGAATTAATCTTGTATTTTGTGTTTTTCATTTCTTAATATCCTCCTAATTATTTATATCTTCTTGTTTCAATGTTTCTTTTTGTAAGGAACAAGAAAACGAAAATAAAGCTCAAATAATAAACTACGTTCGGCAAGTTGAGAAGTCCACTTTGGAAATCGGTATATCTCGACATAACGGAAAACCATTCAACAATGTTTTTTGCCCATTCATTTGTAATGCTTTGTGACCAACTGTCAACCTGGTACATAAAGAAAAGTGCAACAAAGGTGAGAATTGCGGAAACGACTTGACTTTCCGTGCAAGAGGAAATGAAAAGTCCAACTGCAATAAATGTCCCCCAAATAAGCATAAAGCCAATGTATTGTCCGATTGTTTCGCTGATTATGGGCGAACCGATGTTGGAAAAGATTATGGGGTAAATAAGTGTTACAAGGCAACCTATGAAAAATACGCTGTATGCTGCCAAAAATTTACCCAAAACAACGTCCCAAACCTTTATTGGTGCTGTCAGCAGGAGCTGATCTGTTTTTTTCGCTTTTTCTTCCGACAAAAGCTGCATTGTAAGTACCGGTACTATAAATAAACATAAAACGTTTACATAGTTTAAAATGTAGTCCACCGATGCTTGATTGGAATAAGTAAGTATCGCAATAAACTGTATTGAAGCAAGAAATATAAAGGGTGCCAAAAATACATAAGCAATAGGTGTTCTAAAGAAATTTCTGAATTCTTTTTTGAAAATTGCAACCATTATTCTTCATCCTCACTTTCTTCAATTTCTACTTCGTCATTTTCGTTTGTTTCGTTTTCTTCCGTGTTTTTCTTAACGAAAATACCTTTTATTTTTTCCAAAACGGATTTATGCTCGATTTCATCTTCCTTTTCTTCCGAAAGGTCATAATCTCCGCTTGTTGCTTTTACAAATATGTCTTCCAAGGTTGTTTCTTTTTTCTTAAATGAAAGAATAACCATACCTTCGCTTACAAAAAGCTTGAAAATATCTTCTCTTATGTCATCAAGACCGTCCTTTGCGGTGATTTCAATGTCGCAAGTGCCCGGTTCTTTTTGTTCTTTTATAATGTGTGAACCAACAAACTCAGCTTCTCTTGCAAGATCGTTTACATGGTTTCTGTCACCTCTTATTCTGAGCTCATATGTGTGGCTGTCAACACCGGAAAGATTGTCAAGAGTGTTTTCAACAACGATTTTACCGTGATTGATAATAATAACTCTGTCGCATATTGCTGTTACTTCCTGAAGTATGTGTGTGCTTAAAATAACGGTTTTTTCTTTGCCGATTTCTTTTATAACATTTCTTATTTCGATAATCTGCGTGGGGTCAAGTCCAACCGTGGGCTCGTCCAAAATAAGAACCTCGGGATTTCCTATTAAAGCACCTGCAAGGCCTACTCTTTGTTTGTAACCTTTTGAAAGATTTCTTATAAGTCTGTTTTGAATGTGGTCGATGCCGACTTTTTTCATAACAACTTCAATGTGTTCTGTTTTAAATTCTTTAACACCTTTCAAATCACAGACAAAATCCAAATATTCCTTTGCTGTCATTTCGGTGTAAATAGGTGGTTGCTCAGGCAAATAGCCTATTTTCCTTTTTGCTTCTATCGGATTTTCCAAAATGTCAAATCCGCATACGCTTACCTTTCCGCTTGTTTTGGATAAGTAACCTGTCAAAATATTCATTGTTGTACTTTTTCCTGCTCCGTTAGGTCCCAAAAAGCCTAAAATTTCGCCTTTTGCAACGGAAAATGAAATATTGTTGACAGCTTTATTGTTTCCGTATTTTTTTGTTAAACCGGAAATTTCTATAACTGTATTCACGTTATATGTCCTCCCTATAAAATTTACTTCTTTCATTATATATCATTTCTATGTATTTTGCAAGAACTTTTTTCAAAAAAACAAAAAAATATATTAAATTTTAAATAAAAGTGGCATACTTATGTTGACACAAAAGCTTTTTTGTGGTATCATTTTCTTAACGGATTTTTTAATTTTGGAGGATTTATGGAAAAAAGAGTAAAAGATTCTTGTTCACAACAGGTGCATGTGCTTACTATGTCTAATTTAAACGGATACAACAGACTTTTCGGTGGTCAACTTATGGCTTGGATTGATGAGGTTGCCGCAGTTGTGGCAAGACGACACAGTAATACAAACGTAACAACGGCATCGATTGATATGCTGAAATTCAAAAAAGCCGCTTATGCAAACGAAACAATAGTTTTAAAAGGTAAGGTAACCTATGTGGGGAATACTTCAATGGAAGTAAACGTTAAAACCTATGTTGAAAAATTAAGCGGAGAAAAAATACTTATAAACGATGCTTATATAATTATGGTTGCATTGGACGAAAACGAAAAGCCGACAAAAGTTCCGGGTCTTATCTTGGAAACAGACGAAGAAAGAGATGCATGGAACAATGCACTTAAAAGAAAACAACACAGAAACGAATTTCATTAAAAGAGGTAGATATAACTATGTATAAATGTGCGATTTTTGACCTTGACGGTACTCTTTGTGATACTATAAACACAATAGCATATTTCGGAAACAAAGCCCTTACCGATAAGGGCTTTAAGGCTTATGAAACAGAAAAGTATAAATATATGGTTGGTGACGGTGCAAAAATTCTTGTTACACGTATGCTTGAAAATCAAAATGCTTATACCAAAGAAAATTTTGAAGCTGTTTTTTCCTATTACAATGAGCTTTATGATAACGATTTTTTGTATCTTACAAAGCCTTTTTCAAAAATACCGGAGCTTCTTTCCTTTATGAAAGAAAAAAATATGAAGGTCGGAGCTGTTTCCAACAAGCCTCATTTTGCAACGGTTAGTGTTCTTGAAAATATTTTTGAAAAAGGACTTTTGGACGATTACGTCGGAAAAAGAGACAACATTCCCTTAAAACCGGACCCATATTCAGTAAATGAAATGCTTGAAAAGTGGAAAATTAGCCCAAAGGAATGCATATACATAGGCGATACCGGTGTGGATATGAAAACAGGTAAAAATGCGGGAGCATTTACAATAGGCGTTTTGTGGGGCTTTCGTGAGAAAGAAGAGCTTTTGGAAAACGGAGCGGATTTAATTGTTGAAAGTCCCGATGAAATAGAAAAAATTTTGCGTGAGGTGGATTTATGAATATAATTTTAATCGGTATGCCCGGTTGCGGAAAAAGCACTTTGGGAGTTGTTTTGGCAAAAATGCTGGGAATGGATTTTTTGGATAGTGACGTGTTTATTCAGAACAACGAAAAAAGAAAATTGCAGGAAATTATCGACACCGACGGAAACGATAAATTTTTGGAAATTGAAAAAGAAAATATTTTAAAACTAGATGTTGACAACACGGTTATTGCAACGGGCGGAAGCGTCGTTTTGAAAGAAGAGTCGGCACAACATTTAAAAAACAATGGGATTTTTTTGTATGTGGACGTTCCTTACCATATTTTGAAAAAACGCATTTTCAACCTTGATTCCAGAGGAATAGCAATGAAAGACGGGCAAACGATTAAAGATATTTACCGTGAAAGATTGCCATACTATAAAAAATATGCCGATATTACAATAAAATCGGGAAGAGAAAGCAAAAATACCACAATAAAAAAAGCAATTAATGCTTTAAAGAAACATAACTTGACATAAAAAAGGTGATAAAATGAATATGAAAGTATACAAAACCCTTGAATTTGACAAAATTTTGGATTTGGTTTCAAAATATGCGGTTTTGGAAAAAACAAAAGAAAAAATTAAAAATTTGCAACCGAAAACAGACTTGGATAATGTGAAAATTATTCTTGAAGAAACGGATTGTGCTTTAAAATCAATAATTAAGCTTGGGGCACCGCCTATTTACAATTACGGTGAAATAGAAAGTGCAACAAAAAGACTGGAAGTTTGCGCAAGTCTTAATATGGCGGAGCTTTTGAAAATTGCAACGCTTTTTAAAAGTTCACGTTTATTAAAGGGATATCTTTCTGATGGGAATTTTCCTGTTTTCAGTGCCTATTGCGAAATGCTTACCTCAAATAAAAAAGTTGAAGACAGCATTTTTTCAAAAATAATTTCAGATGACGAAATGGCGGATAATGCAAGCGATGCTCTTTATGCCATAAGACGAAAAAAAAGTTCGGCACAAGGGAAAATAAGAGAAACCTTGCAAAAATTCACAAATTCCCAGAATTATAAAAAATATTTGCAAAATGCAACGGTTACAATGCGTAATGACCGCTTTGTTTTGCCTGTAAAACAAGAATACAGAAACGAAATTCAAGGTCTTGTTCACGATTCTTCCGATAGTGGAGCAACCGTGTTTATTGAGCCTATTGGAGTTGTGAATTTAAACAACGAGCTTAAGGAATTGGACGCAAAGGAAAAAGCGGAAATTGAAAAAATTCTTTTTGAGCTTTCTTCAATGCTTTCGGGTTTTACCGAAGAAATAAAATCCGCCGATACGCTTATTTCAAACTTGGACCTTGTTTTTGCAAAAGCAAAATACAGCTCAAAAATAAAAGGTGAAATGCCGACTTTAAACAATGAGGGAAGAATAGTATTAAAAAAAGCAAGACACCCACTTTTAGACGAAAATAAAGCTGTTCCCATAGATGTATCCTTGGGAGACGGATTTGATACGCTTGTTATAACCGGTCCCAATACGGGAGGTAAAACAGTTTCTTTAAAAACCATAGGAATTTGTACACTTATGGCACAGTCCGGTATTCTTATTCCCACATTTATGGGAAGCGAAATTGCTGTATTTAAAGAAATATATGCCGATATAGGCGACGAGCAAAGTATAGAGCAGTCTTTGTCGACTTTTTCTTCACATATAAGGAATATCGTTTCATTTCTTAAAGATATTACTTTCGACAATCTTGTGCTTTTCGACGAGCTTGGAGCAGGTACCGATCCAACCGAAGGTGCAGCTCTTGCAATGGAAATTATAGAATATTTAAGAAAAAGAGGTGCGAGAGTTGCCGCAACAACTCACTATCCCGAGCTTAAACTTTATGCACTTTCTCAAAAAGGCGTAATGAACGCATCGTTGGAATTCAGCGTGGAAACGCTTATGCCCACATATAAGCTTATTATGGGAATGCCGGGACGAAGTAATGCTTTTGCCATTTCCAAAAAATTAGGAATGCCGGACGAAGTTTTGGATAATGCAAAAAACAGACTTTCCGAGGATTCTTTAAAGTTTGAAGATGTACTTACAAAAATAGACGAAAACAGACTTAATGCCGAAAAGGAAAAAGAGCAAGCCGAAATTTTGAGAAAACAGGTTGACGAGCTTAAAAAAGAGCTGAAAAAGAAAAAAGACGATGCTTACGAAAAAAGCCGTGAAATCATTGAAAAAGCTCGAAAGGAAGCAGTTGAAATAACTGATGAAGCAAGAGAAAATGCAGAAAAAATCATAAGTGAACTTAACAAAAAAGCGCGTACACAAAATGAAAGAGCAAAAGCTGTCGGAGATGCAAGAAAAAAACTCAAAGAGCAAAGAGAAAAGCAAGCCGAAAAATTAAATGAAGAAACCAAAAAGCTTGAAAATCATATTGCACCGGAAAAATTAAAAATCGGTATGAGTGTTATGTTTTCCGACATAGATTCTGAGGTTACTGTTGATTCTTTGCCGGATAAAAACGGAAATCTTACGGTTTTGGCAGGAATTATGAAAGTAAAAACAAATGTAACAAAGCTTTACGCTTGTAAGGAAGAAAAAAAGAAAAACAAGAATAAATTTACCGTTTCTTCTTCCGTAAGCATAAAAAACAGAGAAATTCGTCCTGAACTTGACCTTAGAGGCATGAATTTGGATGAAGCTGAATTTGTTACGGAAAAATTTATAGACGATGCAATTTTGGGACATATTCCTTCTGTTGTTATAATTCACGGTAAAGGAACAGGCGTTTTAAGACAGGGAATACACGCACTTTTGAAAAAACACCGAGCAATTAAATCTTTCCGATTGGGAACCTTTGGCGAGGGTGAAGCAGGCGTTACAATTGCGGAGCTTAAATAATTTATTTTGATTTTATTGAACAAAAATATGAAAAAGTGTTGACATTTTGAATATTTTGTATTATAATTATGGTATAATTAAATATTTTGTAAAGACGTAGATGAAGACAGTAGAGCTTTTTAGGGAAAGCAAAAAGCGACTTGGGGACGGTGGAAGCCTAGGTGCGAGTAGTAAAGCTTGAATATCACTTCGGAGTTGCGTGTTTTAAAGAAAAGTATTAAAAAGCTTTTTTAGTAGAATACGACGGTTTTTCTCCGTAATCGGAAACGCATATAGTATGTATGTGATAATAGGTGGTTAAAAAGCGAGCTGTTCGTCCTGTTATCGGTCGAACAGCTTTTTATTATATTGTTTTATTATGAAAGGAAGAAAATTATGTACGAAAAAGTTTCTCCAACGCTTAACTTTTTGGAACGTGAAAAAAAGGTTGAAAAGTTCTGGAAAGATAATGCAATTTTTGAAAAAAGTATTAATACAAAAAAGAGCGGTAAGTCATTTACCTTTTACGACGGACCTCCCACAGCTAACGGAAAACCTCATATCGGTCACGTTTTAACTCGTGTTATAAAAGATATGATTCCTCGTTACCAAACAATGAAAGGTGCAAAGGTTATAAGAAAAGCAGGTTGGGATACTCATGGCTTGCCTGTTGAACTTGAAGTTGAAAAGCTTCTCGGTCTTGACGGAAAAGAGCAGATTGAAGAATACGGCTTGGAACCTTTTATTACAAAATGTAAGGAAAGTGTTTGGAAATATAAAGGAATGTGGGAAGATTTTTCCGGTACTGTCGGATTTTGGGCAGATATGGACGACCCTTATGTTACTTACGACAATAACTTTATTGAATCAGAATGGTGGGCATTGAAAAGCATTTATGAAAGAGGACTTCTTTATAAAGGCTTTAAAATAGTGCCTTATTGTCCTCGTTGCGGAACACCTCTTTCAAGTCATGAGGTTGCGCAGGGCTACAAAAATGTTAAAGAACGTTCCGCAATCGTAAGATTTAAAGCAAAGGGCGAGGACGCATATTTCCTTGCTTGGACGACTACTCCGTGGACCCTTCCATCAAACGTTGCACTTTGTGTAAATCCCGACGATACTTATTGTAAAGTAAAGGCTGTTGACGGCAAAACTTATTATATGGCTGAAGCTTTGCTTGATAAAGTTTTGGGCTCACTTGTGGAAGAAGGCGAAAAAGCTTACGAAATTTTGGAAACATATACGGGAAAAGACCTTGAAAACAAAGAATATGAACCGCTTTTTGAATGTGCTTTTGAAAAAAGCGAGCAACAGCATAAAAAAGGCTTCTTTATCACTTGCGATTCTTACGTTACAATGTCGGACGGTACAGGTATAGTTCATATTGCCCCTGCATTCGGTGAAGATGATGCTAAAGTTGGCAGAAATTACGACCTTCCTTTCGTTCAGTTTGTTGATTCACAAGGTAATATGACACAAGAAACACCTTTTGCGGGACTTTTCGTTAAAGATGCGGATAAGCCTATTTTGGAAAACCTTGAAGAAAGAGGTATTCTTTTCGATGCTCCGAAATTTGAGCATGATTATCCTTTCTGTTGGAGATGTGATACTCCTCTTATTTACTATGCAAGAGAATCTTGGTTCATAAAAATGACTGAAGTAAAGGATCAGCTTATAAAAAATAACAATACTGTAAATTGGATTCCTGAAAGCATTGGTAAGGGAAGATTCGGTGATTGGCTCAACAATGTTCAAGATTGGGGGATTTCCCGTGACAGATATTGGGGAACTCCGCTTAATATTTGGGAATGCGAATGCGGACACAGACATGCAATCGGTTCAATTGAAGAATTGAAAAAAATGTCAGACAATTGCCCCGAAAATATCGAACTTCACAGACCGTATATTGATGCTGTTACAATTAAATGCCCAAAATGTAATAAAGAAATGAAACGTGTGAAAGAAGTTATCGACTGTTGGTTCGATTCGGGTTCAATGCCTTTTGCACAGTGGCACTACCCCTTTGAAAATAAAGATATTTTCGAGCAGAATTTTCCTGCGGACTTTATCAGTGAAGCTGTTGACCAAACAAGAGGCTGGTTCTATTCACTTTTGGCAATTTCAACTCTTATGTTTGATAAAGCTCCATATAAAAACGTTATAGTTTTGGGACACGTTCAAGACGAAAACGGACAGAAAATGTCGAAATCCAAAGGAAATGCAGTTGACCCCTTTGAAGCACTTGAAAAACACGGTGCAGATGCAATTAGATGGTATTTTTATTCAAATTCCGCTCCGTGGTTGCCAAATCGTTTCCACGACGGTGCAGTTACCGAAGGACAAAGAAAATTTATGGGAACATTGTGGAATACTTATGCATTCTATGTTCTCTATGCAGAAATAGATAAGTTTAATCCAACTGAATACAAGCTTGAATATGATAAGCTTTCTGTTATGGATAAATGGCTTCTTTCAAAATTGAATAGCGTTGTAAAAGGCGTTGACGAAAATCTTGCCAACTACAAAATTACAGAAACGGCAAGACTTCTCGATAATTTTGTTGACGAGCTTTCCAACTGGTATGTTCGTCGTTCAAGAACAAGATTTTGGGTTAAAGGAATGGAGCAAGATAAAATTAATGCGTATATGACATTGTATACCGCACTTACAACCTTAATTAAAATTTCCGCACCTATGATACCGTTTATAACAGAAGATATTTATCAAAATATCGTTGTAAATGTTGACAAAAATGCACCCGAGAGTATTCATCTTTGCGATTTCCCCGAATATAACGAGGATATGATTGATAAAGACCTTGAAAACGCAATGGAAGAAATTCTTTCAATCGTTGTTTTGGGACGTGCATCAAGAAATACTGCAAACATTAAAAACCGTCAGCCTATCGGAAAAATGTATGTTAAAGCAGATAAAGAACTTGGTGATTTCTATAAAGAAATTATTGCAGATGAGCTTAATGTTAAAGAAGTTATTTTCACAAACGATGTGAGAGACTTTACTTCTTACAGCTTTAAGCCTCAGCTTAGAACTGTAGGACCGAAATTCGGTAAATATTTGGGCAAAATAAAAGAGCTTTTGTCAAGTCTTGACGGAAATAAGGCTATGGACGAGCTTAATGAAAACGGTTCTTTGAAACTTGATGTTGGTGAAACAATCGAACTTACAAAAGAGGATCTTCTTATTGATATGGCTCAAATTGAGGGATATGTTTCCAACAGTGACTACGGTATTACCGTTGTTTTGGATACAAATCTTACAGAAGAACTTATTTTGGAAGGAAATGTAAGAGAAATTATTTCCAAAATCCAAACAATGAGAAAAGATGCAGGCTTTGAAGTTACCGATACAATTAAAGTTTACCAAACAGGTAATGATAATATTAAAGCAATCTTTGAAAAATGTGCCGACGAAATCAAAAAAGAAGTTTTGGCTACCGATATAATTTTAACGGAAGCAAAAGGCTTTGTTAAAGATTGGAACATTAACGGCGAAAATACAACTTTCGGTGTTGAGAAAAACTAACATAAAATAGGGACGGGATTTTTCCGTCCCTTTCCTATAAGGAGGATTTAATATGCTTACATTTGAAGAAATTAAAAAAAATGAATCCATAAGAACATACATTGAAAAAGCCGATGAATCTTTAAAAGCGTTGGGGTTCACGGAACACAGCTTCGCACACGTTACTCAAGTTGCAAAAATGGCAGGAGATATATTGGAAAAATTGGGCTATCCGCAACGTACGGTTGAAATTGCGAAAATTGCTGGCTATCTTCACGATATAGGCAATCTTGTAAACAGAGTGGAACACAGCCAAAGCGGTGCTGTAATGGCATTTAGAATTCTTGATAATCTTGGTTTTTCCGCTGAAGAAATTGCAATAATTACAACTGCAATAGGAAATCACGACGAGGGGACAGGTGTTCCCGTAAATGAAGTTGCGGCAGCTCTTATTTTGGCAGATAAATCAGATGTCAGACGTACAAGAGTACGAAACAACGACATTTCAAAATTCGATAAGCACGACAGAGTAAATTATTCCGTTAAAAAGTCAGAACTAAAAATTAATGAGGCTCATTCAATTATAAAATTAAAACTTTCCGTTGATACTCATTTCGGCTCGGTTATGGATTATTTTGAAATTTTTATGGAGCGTATGATACTTTGTCGAAAAGCTGCAAATAAGCTTAATTTGGAATTTAAACTCATTATAAACGAACAACAACTTATATAAAAAATAAAACGCAACTTTTTTTTGGATTAAGTTGCGTTTTTTCTTATTTTTTTCTCTTTTTGCTTTCTTCTCTTATATATCTAAATGTTTCTTCTTCGCCTTTTTCATTTAACATACTAAGCAAATTTTCTATTTCATCTGAGGTTTCCTGGTGAATAAAACGTTTGCCTTTAGACCTTTGAAAATACATTAAAGGATGGTCGGGAGTGTAGTTTTTTCCCTCATATATTTTGCTTGCCGCAAGTCTGTCGCAAAACATTTCCACAACGTAATTCCAGGGCATTTTTACAGGCTCGACTTTTTTTGTTTCCGGACTGTAATCGGTCCAGTATTCAAAGTGATGCTTGTTTCTGCCTTTGTGATGAAGCCAAGCCTTTGAATATCCGTAAAGCATTCTTTCACCTTCATTTGGACTTTTTGTACCTTTGTAAAACTTTATTCCGGGGATAAATTCCGTTGGAGTATATTTTGACAAATCGTGAAAAAGGCCTTGCCACAAAATTCCTGCTTTTTTGCTGTGAGCAATAACCTTGTGGCGGTGCTTTGTAATTGTTCTGAAATGTTTGAAAGCATTAATAAAATAACTCATATTTATCTTCCTTTTATTTTTTCAAAAGTGCTTCTTTTGCGGTGGAAAGCATAAGCTTAATTCTGTTTTCTTGGTTTACTTTTGTGGCGCTTGCATCATAGTCGATTGCAACGATATTTGCATTTTCGTTTTTTTCTTTTATAAGTTTGATCATACCTTTTCCAACAATATGGTTGGGTAAGCAACCGAAAGGCTGAACACAAATAATGTTGTTTACGCCTTTATCCAAAAGTTCCAGCATTTCTGCTGTCAAAAGCCAACCTTCGCCCATTTTCGCACCTATTCCAACATATCCCTTTGTCATTTTTGTTACTTTGCTAAATGGTGTTGGCGCTGAAAAATCGCTGTATTTGTTTATAAGCTCAATGTGTTCCTTTTGAAGCTTTAAAACATATTTATAAACAAGGTTGAAAAGAAATGCTTTTCCTTTTCCTACACCGTAAAGTTTGTAGTCTGCAATGGAATTGTATATGCAATAAAGGCAAAAATCCAAAAGTCCCGACATGGAAACTTCAGCACCCTCGGAGTTTAAAAATTCTTCAAGGTCGTTGTTGCCCAAGGGAGAAAATTTAACAAAAATTTCTCCGACAATTCCCACTTTAACGGTTTTTTCTTTTTTTCTTGGAATAAGGAAAAAGTCTTTTATGATTTGTGTGTAAAGTTTTTTTACGTCCTTTTGTTTTACTTTTTCTCTTTTGAAAAGGTCGCTTGCCTTTTCAATCCATTTTTTTTCAAGTTTATCTGCATCACCTTTATTTTCTTCATAAGGTAAACACTGATTTTTAAGCGTCATAAGAAGGTCGCCTATTTCAACTGCATAAAACATACGCAAAAGTATAGGGACAGTTATTTTAAAACCTGTATGCTCGCTTTCAAGACCAGAAAAGTTGAGGGAAATGACGGGAATATAGTCGTATCCCGCTTTAATAAGTGCTTTTCTTAAAAGGTGAATATAGTTTGAAGCACGGCAACCACCGCCTGTTTGAGTTATCAAAAGGGCAATTTTGTGCTTGTCATATTTTCCGCTTTCAATAGCTGTCATAAGCTGACCGATTACCACAAGGGCAGGGTAGCATGTGTCGTTGTGAACATATTTCAGTCCGTTGTCTATAACTTCTTTTCCCTTATGCTCCAAAAGCTCCATATTGTAGCCGTAATTTTTCATTGTGTTAATTATCAACGTGAAATGGACAGGTAACATAGTGGGAACGAGAATTGTGTAATCTTTTTTCATTTCTTCCGTAAAAACAGGATATTTCAAAATAAACCCCCCTTAATTTTCAAGTGCGGCAATAAGACTTCTCAGTCTTATTTTGACTGTGCCGAGATTGTTAATTTCGTCGATTTTAAGCTGTGTGTAAAGTTTGTTGTTTTCTTCCAAAATTCGGCGTACTTCGTCTGTTGTTATGGCATCGATACCGCAACCGAATGAAACAAGCTGAACAAGTTGAACATTTTTGTGTTCACTTGCATATTGTGCCGCATTGTAAAGTCTTGTGTGATATGTCCATTGATTTAAAACTTGAAGCTCGGGCGTTTTTACTTTTTCGCTTACACTGTCTTCAGTTACAACAACAAATCCCAAAGAAACAGCCAATTTATCTATACTGTGGCAAATTTCGCTGTCAACGTGGTAGGGTCTTCCTGCCAAAATAAGAACATTTTTGTTTTCCTTGTTGGCGTAATCGATAATTCTTTCGCCTTCGTTTCTTATATCGTTAAGATATTTTTCGTAGGAAGAAAAACCTGTTTCAATCGCTTTTTTAATGTCCGACATTTTAAATTTCATATCCGCAAAATTTTCTTTTAACATATTCATAAGCTCTTTTGAAAGCTCTTTTTTTGAGTTTATGTTGAGATAGGGTCTTCCTGCCAAAATAAGAACATTTTTGTTTTCCTTGTTGGCGTAATCGATAATTCTTTCGCCTTCGTTTCTTATATCGTTAAGATATTTTTCGTAGGAAGAAAAACCTGTTTCAATCGCTTTTTTAATGTCCGACATTTTAAATTTCATATCCGCAAAATTTTCTTTTAACATATTCATAAGCTCTTTTGAAAGCTCTTTTTTTGAGTTTATGTTGAGATAGGGATACAAAAATTTTGTTTTTGAAAGTGAGTGCATATTTGCATTCAAAAGCTCGGAATAATATGCAACAACAGGGCAATTATAATGATTATCCCCGTGCTTTTCGTCCAAGTTGTAGGTCAAACACGGATAAAAAATCGCATCAACATTTTTCTCCAAAAGGAGTTCGATATGCCCGTGCATAAGCTTTGCCGGGTAGCAAGCCGTGTCAGAGGGGATTGTGTTTTGACCTTTTATATATACGTTTCTGTCTGATTTTCCGGAAATTACCACTCCGAATCCCAAAGCCTCAAAAAGCGGTTTCCACAAAAATACAAGCTCGTACATTCCCAAAGACAAGGGCAGGCCTATTATTTTTGTGCCGGTTGTATCTTTTAAGCTTTCGATTTTATTTCTTTTATATTCATACAAATTGTATTCGCTGTCTGAATTTGTTATTCCCAAAACAGGTTTTTCGCACTTGTTACCGGAAATATATTTTTTGTTACCGCTGAAAATATTTACGGTTAAATTACAGTGATTTGTGCAGCCGTTACAGTTGACAGCCTTTACTTCGTGAGTAAAGGTTTCCAATTTCTCTTTGTCTATAATGGTTGAAGACCCGTTTTGGTTGTCTTTTGCATAAAGAGCCGAACCGTAAGCTCCCATAAGCCCTGAAATTGCCGGGCGAACAACATTTCTTCCGATTTCATTTTCAAAACTTCTTAAAACCGCATCATTTAAGAATGTACCGCCTTGAACAACTATGTTTTTTCCAAGTTCATCAGCTGAATTTGCTCTTATAACTTTGTAAATGGCATTTTTTACCACGCTCATTGAAAGTCCCGCGGAAATATCTCCCACATCGGCACCGTCTTTTTGAGCTTGTTTTACTGAAGAATTCATAAATACAGTGCATCTTGAACCTAATTCCACAGGTGCTTTTGCAAAAAGTCCCAGTTTGGAAAATTCTTCTGTTTTGTAGCCCATAGAGCGTGCAAAAGTTTCGATAAAGGAACCGCAACCCGAAGAACAGGCCTCGTTTAACATAATAGAATCTATGGAATTGTTTCTTATTTTAAAGCATTTTATGTCTTGTCCGCCTATATCCAAAATAAAATCAACATTTGGGTTGAAATATTTTGCCGCACGATAGTGCGCCACGGTTTCAACAAGTCCGAAATCTATTCCGAATGCATTTTTGATAAGTGCTTCTCCGTAGCCTGTTACCGCAGAGGCTTTGATTTTTATTTTGTCTCCGAAAAGCTTATACATTTCTTCAAGCTGTTCTTTTACAATTGAAAGGGGATTACCTTTGTTTGAGCTGTAGTAGTGGTAAAGAATTTTGTTGTCCTCGGTTATTGCAACAAGCTTTGTTGTTGTGCTTCCGCAATCTATACCAACGTAAACGTCACCCTCATATTCAGATGGTTCCAAAAAGTCAATTGTATAATTTTTGTGGCGTGTTAAAAATTCCTTATATTCTTCTTTCGAGGAAAAAAGCGGTTCAGCTGTTTTCGACTTTGTTCTGTGTTCCATTGAATATGTGATGTTTTCAATTATTTCGTCAAAAGTAAATGAAACATCTGTTTTTTGGCTGTAAAGTGCCGCACCTATGGCAACGCAAAGTCTGCCGTAATCGGGGAATACTGCGTGTTCGTCATCTAAGTTTAGCGTTTCTTTAAAACGATTTCTCAGCCCCTTGCAATAATAGAGAGGACCGCCTAAAAACATAACATTTCCGCTTATTTCATAGCCTTGTGCAAGACCTGTAATTGTTTGGTTTACAACAGATTGGTAAATACTTGCCGCAATGTCCTCTTTTCTTGCACCGTCGTTAATAAGGGGTTGAATGTCTGATTTTGCAAAAACACCGCAACGGGAAGCAATTGGATAAAGCTTTTCATAGCGTAAGCTAAGCTCGTCAAGCTCAGAAACGGAAACATCGAGAAGTGTTGCCATTTGGTCTATAAAAGCACCTGTTCCGCCGGCACAGCTTCCATTCATTCTTTCGTCTGTTACACCTTTGAAGAATATAACTTTTGCATCTTCTCCGCCAAGCTCTATTACAACGTCTGTTTGCGGTGCAAAGGTTTTTACAGTTTCACTTGTGGCAAAAACCTCTTGAACAAAAGGAATATTTGCACCTTCTGCCATACCCAAACCGGCCGAGCCTGCAATTGCAACGGTGATTTCATCGTCTTTAATTTGGTCTTTTACTTTTTGTAAAATTTCAAGAGTTTTCAAATATACTTGCGAAAGATGTCTTTCATAGCAAGAATAAATAATTTTGCCGTTTTTCACGGCAACAACCTTGACTGTTGTAGAGCCTACGTCTATTCCCAGCAAGGTTTTTTTGTTGTTATTGAATTTAAGTTCTTCTATCATTTTTATTACCTGCGATTTCAAATAAATTTTTTGTTAAGTTGTAAAAAAACAAATTTATTCAAGTTGTTTTACTGCCATTTTTATCCCGTTTGCTATGGCAATACCCATTTTTTCAATATATTGGCCGTCCATAAGCTTTTCAAGGTCTTCTTCGTTACTTATAAATAAACATTCCACAAGTGCCGCCGGCATAGCGGTTTTTGCCAAAACGTAAATTTTCGGATTTCGCAAAAGTCCTCTGTCTTGACTTTGTGTTGCTTCGGAAATAAAGGGCTGAATTGTTTTTGCAAGTTTATATCCCGTCATAACGTTTGCATTTGCTTCCGTGTCGTCATAGGCATACATTGTAAGTGTTCCTTTTGCGGAAGATTCCTCAAAGGAATTGTTGTGAACGGAAACGAAAAGGGAAGCGTTGGATTCGTTTGCTATTTCAACTCTTTTTTGAAGTGATACGGTTGAATCGTCTGTTCTTGTGGCAATTACGTTGTATCCTTCTTCCAACAGTTTATTATATGCAACCGTTGCGATTTTTAGGTTTACGTCTTTTTCATAAAGAACGATTTTTCCGTCTATTTTTCCCAGACTTCCCGGTTCATCACCACCGTGACCGGGGTCAATTACAATAAGCTTATCGTTTTTCGGCGTTGCAGTTGTTGTGTTTTTTGTTATATCAACGCAATACATACCGTTTTTTTTGTAAAAATTACATTTACTTTGCGATGCTATTCCATTTAAGTAAAAAATAACTTGTGTTACATCATTTTTTGTTACTGTTGCAACCTTTGAAACAATGTCGTCGGAATATGAATAGTTGTTTAAATTAATGTCGGCTTTTTCAAATTCAACGTAGTATCTTGTGGGATTTGAAAGCTTATATGTGGTATAGCTTAAATCTCTGTTTGTTGATATTTTAAAGCTTGTTGTATTTCCGGACTTTGTTTGTGTTATGTTTTTTATGGATGCGTTTTCTTTATCTTCTATGAAAATTGTGAAAACACTGTCAACGTATTTATATGTTATGTTGCATTCCTTTTGTGCATCGATTACAAGACGCACAACTTTCGGTGAAGATGTATATTGAGAATATCTTACCAAAGTTGCAACGCTTGAATTTAATTCCTGTGAGCCTTGAGGAATGTCGAGAACTGTGTCTTTTATGTCGAAAACATATCGTAACGGGTCTGTAAGTGTAAATTTTTCCACTTTTGCAAATTCACTGTCTGTATAGAGCTTTATGGCGATGTTGTCATTTTCTCTGTTTACGGATATTTTTGTTATTGTGGAATATTTTTCCGAAACTGTGTTATCTGTAATGTAAACACTTCGTGTACTGTCTTCCCAAGAAACGTTATATCCGAAATTTTCCGATATAAAACGTATTGGAACATAAGTTCTGTCGTTGTAAATTTTTGCTTTTACGTCCATTAAAACCGTTTTTGAATTTACAACCGCAATGTTGCTTCCGATTGTAAGGGTTATGTTGCTACCGGTTGAATTGTCACTTTTGTAAATCTTAACGGTTTGCTTTTTTTCGTTCCATTCCGTTTTATAGCCCATTTTTGTAAGCATAACAACGGGAATTAATGTTCTTGAATTTTCAATAAAAGCATTAACGTCTGTGTTAACTTCTTTTCTGTTGTAAAAAATTTTGATTTTGTCTTGTGCACATACCGTGTATGAAAACAAAAAACAAAAAACAAAGAAAAATAATGATATTCTTTTTGTCATGGATTTTTTCCTCCTTCTTACTTTTTTCCAAGTGTTGAGGGGATTTTATTTTAAAAAGTCAATTGCTGTGTGTTATCGTTATTGTTTTGCGAGGTATAGGGAACTCCGAAATGCTCATAGCAAAGCTTTGTAACACATCTGCCTCTCGGCGTTCTTTGTAAAAATCCCAATTGCATAAGGTAAGGCTCGTATACGTCTTCTATTGTGTTTGAATCTTCACCTGTGGTTGCTGCCAAAGTTTCCAATCCAACAGGGCCCCCTCCAAATACTTCAATCATTGTTTTAATCATTGACTTGTCTGTTTTGTCAAGACCTATTTTGTCAATTTCAAGCATTCCAAGTGCCATATCGGCAGCATCTCTTGTGATAATTCCGTCACATTTCACTTGCGCATAGTCACGGACTCTTTTTAAAAGTCTGTTTGCAATACGAGGTGTCCCTCTTGAACGCTTTGCAATTTCCATTGCACCGTCATCTTCAATTGCAACACTTAAAATAGATGCCGAACGTCTTATTATTTCAAAAAGCTGTTCCGGTGTGTAAAGCTCCAGTCTTTGCAAAACTCCGAAACGGTCTCTCAAAGGTGCCGTTAAGCTTCCTGCTTTTGTTGTTGCTCCTATAAGAGTAAATTTCGGAAGGTCGAGGCGAATGCTTCTTGCCGCCGGTCCTTTTCCGATAATTATATCAAGTGCAAAATCTTCCATTGCGGGATAAAGTATTTCTTCAACGCTTTTTGACAAACGGTGAATTTCGTCTATAAAGAGAATGTCGTTTTCTCCCAAATTTGTAAGTATAGCCGCCAAATCTCCCGGTTTTTCTATTGCAGGTCCTGAAGTTATTCTTAAATTAACATTCATTTCGTTTGCAATTATGTTGGCAAGGGTTGTTTTTCCTAAGCCGGGAGGACCGTAAAGAAGCGTATGGTCAAGGCTTTCACCACGTTCTTTTGCAGCTTCTATAAATATTTTTAAATTTTCTTTTACTTTTGTTTGCCCGATGTAGTCTGTAAGCTTTTTCGGTCGCAAACTCAATTCGTTATCTTCACCCAAAGCATTTGGGGTTACAATTCTGTTTTCTTCCATATTTTTCTAAAAACCTTTCGGAAATGAATTTTTTTAAACGGAGGACAATTTTTTAAGTGCAAGCTTAATAATGTCTTCAAGGCCTGTCGCTTCGTTGGCAACGCTCATAACTGCACGCCTTGAATCAATACTTGAATATCCCAACACCATAAGTGCATTTATTGCCTCGGAAATATTGTCGTTTGAAGCATGAGCTTGTGTGTTTGATTCTTGTGTTACCTCTGAAAGCTCCACTCCTTTTAGCTTGTCTTTAAGTTCAATAATGATTTTTTCCGCCAATCTTTTTCCAACACCGTGTGCAACTGTAATGGCTTTTGCGTCTTGTGTTGCAACACTCATTGCAAATTCCGCAGGAGAAAGCGAAGAAAGTATGGCAAGTGCCATTTTCGGACCTACTCCCGAAACGTTTATAAGCATTTTAAATGTTGAAAGCTCTTCTTCGGTTAAAAATCCGAAGAGTTGCATTATATCTTCTTTAACGTGGAGATAGGTGTATAGAGTGATGGTATCTCCGTTTTTTATTTTTGAAAGAGTCGAATTTGAGCTGTAAACCATATATCCGACACCGTAAGCGTTAATTACCGCAAAATTCTCTTTAATTTGCGCTGTTCCCGTTATACTGTAATACATAAAATCTTTCCTTACCAAATAAATTATATTTCAAAATTGTGTTCATATTATGAAATCATAATATGATTTTAACATATTTTAATCATAATTGCAATAATTATGACGTAATTTAACAAAAAAAGTTGAATTTTATAAATTGTTTCCGAATTTTTCCATAATATTGTTGTAGCCGGTGTTGTTTGTGTGGCATATTGCAATGGCAAGAGCGTCGGCGGTATCGTCGGGCTTTGGAATTTCTTTTAAGTTGAGAAGTGTTTTGGTCATTTTTTGAACCTGCATTTTTTGTGCTTTACCATATCCCACAACTGCTTGCTTAACTTGAAGCGGTGTATATTCATACACTTTTATATGCATAATTTCACATGAAAGAAGTATCACTCCTCTTGCCTGAGCAACACCGATTGCCGTTGTTGTGTTGGTGTTGAAAAAAAGTTTTTCAATCGCCACAACATCAGGTTTTATACGGCTTAACCAGCTATTCATCTCGGTGAAAATAGCGTGTAGCCTTTCGTTCATTCGCATACTTGGAAAAGTCTCTATTTTTCCATACTCCAATACCGTATATTTATTACCGACATATTCTATTGCTCCCATTCCCACCAATGCGTAGCCGGGATCAATTCCTAAAATTTTCATATTTTAAATAACCTCTTTTAGTTACTTTTAACAAAAATATATTTTTTTGCAAAAAACTATTGCATAAATATTAATTGTGTTGTATAATTAGCTTAGTCGATATTTCGACACAATAACAATGTTTTTATTATTATAACATAATTTTTTGCAAAAATCAACAGCTTTTTGCAAGAAAATAAATCAAAAAGGAGATTTTTAAAGATGAAAGAAAAAGTTGTTTTAGCTTACTCGGGCGGTCTTGATACATCAATTATCATTCCGTGGCTCAAAGAAAATTACGATTATGAGGTTATCGCAGTTTGCGGTGATGTCGGTCAGGGAAAAGAAACCGACGGTCTTGTTGAAAAAGCAATCAAAACAGGCGCTTCAAAATGCTATATCGAAGATTTGAGAGAAGATTACGTTAAAAACTATATTTATCCTACCGTTAAGGCAGGTGCCATATATGAAGGAAAATATTTGCTCGGTACTTCTCATGCAAGACCTTGTATAGCTAAGCGACTTGTTGAAATAGCTAAACAAGAAGGCGCAGTTGCAATTTGTCACGGTGCTACAGGTAAAGGTAACGACCAGGTAAGATTTGAGCTTACAATTAAAGCTCTTGCACCTGAAATGAAAATTATTGCTCCTTGGAGAATTTGGGATATTAAATCTCGTGAACAAGAAGTTGAATACGCAGAAGCAAGAAATATTCCTATTCCCGTTGCAAAAGAAGACAACTACAGTATGGACAGAAACGTATGGCATTTGTCTCATGAAGGTATGGATTTGGAAGATCCTTGGAACGAACCGAAATACGATAACATTCTTAAACTTATGACAACACCTGAAAAAGCTCCCGATACACCGGAATATGTGGAAATCGAGTTTGAAAAAGGTGAAGCTGTTAAAATTAACGGAGAAGCAATGTCACCCCTTAAAGTTGTTGAAACTTTGAACGCTATGGGTGCAAGAAACGGTGTAGGTATCGATGATATCGTTGAAAATCGTCTTGTTGGTATGAAATCAAGAGGTGTTTACGAAACTCCGGGCGGAAAAATTCTTTACTATGCTCACAGAGAACTTGAATACCTTTGCCTCGATAAACTTACAATGCACTATAAAGAACAGGTTGCTGTAAGATACGCTGAGCTCGTTTATGACGGCTTGTGGTTCTCACCATTGAGAGAAGCTTTGGCAGCATTTGTTGATGAAACACAGAAAAATGTTACAGGTACAGTAAAACTTAAACTTTACAAAGGTAATATTATGTCGGCAGGTGCAAAATCCAAACATTCACTCTACATAGAAGAATATGCAACATTTGAAGAAGACGAAGTTTACAACCAGAAGGATGCTGAAGGATTTATCAATCTTTTCGGTCTCCAGACAAAAATGAAAGCTATCGTTGATGCAAAAAACAAATAAGAAAAATTAAAAAAGGGACTGTTATTTTCGGCAGTCCCTTATTTTGAAGTATAGGAGATTTTAATTATGAAATTATGGGGCGGAAGATTTAACAAAGAAACAGATAAGGCGGTTGACGATTTCAACAGCTCTATTTCTTTCGACTGCAAAATGTTTGAAGAAGATATTAACGGAAGTATTGCCCACGTTACAATGCTTGGAAAACAAAATATCATTCCAAATGAAAACGCTATGAAAATTGTTGAGGAACTTAAAAATATTTTGGCTGATATAAAAGACGAAAAAATCGAGTTTTCTTATGAAGCGGAAGATATTCACATGAATATTGAGACAATTCTGATAGAAAGACTTCAAAACATAGGAAAACAGCTTCACACCGGAAGAAGCCGTAACGATCAGGTTGCTCTTGATGTAAGAATGTATACGAGAAAGGCTGTTAAAGACATTATGGAAGAGGTTAAAAATCTTCTTAACGTTCTTTTAAAACTTTCAAAAGAACATAAATTGACAGTTACAAGCGGTTACACACACCTCCAAAAAGCACAGCCTATTACATTGGGACATTATTTTATGGCATATTTTCAGATGTTCAAAAGAGATTATGAACGTTTAAGCGATTGCCTTGAAAGAATGGATTATATGCCGTTGGGTTCCGGTGCTTTGGCAGGAACAACATATAATCTTGACAGACATTACGTTGCCGAACTTTTGGGATTTTCCCATGTAACGGAAAACAGCCTTGACGGTGTTTCCGACAGGGATTTTGTTTGTGAATTTATTTTCGATTTGTCTATGATTATGATGCATTTGTCAAGAATTTCCGAGGAAATAATTTTGTGGTGCAGTGACGAATTTTCTCTTATTCGTCTTGACGATGCTTATTCAACGGGCTCAAGTATTATGCCACAAAAGAAAAACCCCGATATTGCAGAGCTTACAAGAGGAAAAACAGGAAGAGTATACGGTTCTTTGATAACAATTCTCACAATTTTAAAAGGTATACCTCTTGCATACAATAAGGATATGCAAGAAGATAAGGAAGCACTTTTTGATGCTTATGAAACAGTGAAAATGAGCTTGCCTATTTTTGCCAAAATGATTGAAACAATGACTGTGGATAAAGAAAGAATGAGAGAAAACGCAAAAGGTGGATTTACAAATGCAACAGATGCGGCAGATTACCTTGTTAAAAAAGGTGTTCCTTTCAGAGATGCCCACAGAATAATAGGCGAAATGGTTAGCTATTCCATAGAAAACAATATTACTCTTGAAGAAATATCACTCGACAAATTAAAAGCATTTTCGAGCCTTATAGAGGAAGATTATTACGAAGCAATTTCACTTGATACTTGCGTAAATGAGCGTAAAGTGTATGGTGGACCTGCACCTGAAGCTATGGACGTTGCCATTAATAACGGACAGAAATTTTTAGATAATATAAAATAAAAAGGAGAAAAGAAAAATGAAATTCAAATATTTGGGAACTGCCGCAGCAGAGGGAA
>CAYPIJ010000006.1:0-27300 GCA_964410755.1 uncultured Oscillospiraceae bacterium
GAAGATAAGTTATACTTAAATTAAAATAATTTAGATTTTTTTGTTTTTATTTGACTTTTTTGATTTTTGAGTTGTCTAATATATGTAAGGACTTACAAAACGAAAAAAGGAGGGCAAAAAGTGAGTCAATTGTTTGAGACGGAATATAAGAAATATGAAAAATCGCTGTTTTTGGTTGCTGTTGCATACTTGCACAACACAGAAGATGCAAAGGACATATTGCAGGATTCGGCAATATCGGCTTATATTTCTTACAATAAATTGAAAAATAAAGAATATTTTAAAACGTGGATAACAAGAATTGTTATAAACAAATGTAAAAATTTTTTAAAGGGTAAAAAATATACGGAAGAACTTAACGACAATTTAAATTTATTTTACAACATAAAAACTTCCGACTTGGAAATTATGGACGCAATTTGCAATATGAATCCAAAATTATCCGTTTACATAACGCTGAAATTTTACAATGATATGACTTATGACGAAATGGCAAAATCCTTAAAGTTGCCTGTTTCCACAGTTAAATATCGGACAAAAATCGCAATTGACGAACTAAAAAAATTTTTGGAGGACGATTGAACATGAAAAACAAAGATTTCAATATCAAAATGAACGCTCATGCAAAATCCATAAAAGAATCTATTGATGCTCCTTTTGATATTGCAAAAGAAATTTCAAAAATCGACAAAAAAGAAAAAATAAAAACGGAGGAATTTATTATGAGAAAAAATGTATTCAAAAAAGTTGCTTTTTCGGCTGTTGGCTTAGTTGCAAGCTGTATGCTCGTTTTTAACTGCGTTCCCACATTGGCTTATGCGGTAAGCGATATTCCCGTTTTGGGTTCAGCAGTAAAAATAATCACATTCGGAAGATTTGAAGTTAAAGACGACGGTTTTGAAGCAAACGTTGTAACACCGAAAATCGAAGGTCTTTTAGACAAAGAGCTGGAAGAAAAATTGAACAAGGAATTTAAAGAAAATGCAGATGCTGTAATTTCAGCCTTTGAAAGCGATGTAAAAGCATTGAAAGAAGAATTCGGAGACGAAGAAACCATTCACATGGGAATCGATGCCAACTATACCGTAAGAACAGACAACGACAAAATTTTGTCAATTGACAGCTACATAACAAACACATCGGGTTCATCTTCCACAACCCACAAATTTTACAACATTGACAAAAAAACAGGCGAGCTCCTCACTTTAAAGGGAATGTTTAAAGATAATTCCGATTATGTTACACCTATAAGCGAATATATTGTTGCGGAAATGAAAAAAGAAAACGAAAAAGGCACAGGCTACTATTGGGTTGATGACGAAGTTATGGAAAATTTTGAAAAAATCAAAAACGACCAAAATTTCTTTATTAACGAAAACGGTAATCTTGTAATTTGCTTTGACAAATACGAAGTTGCAGCCGGTGCACAGGGGTGCCCCGAATTTGAAATTCCAAATAATATTGTAAAAGACATTTTAAAGTAAAATTATGCCAAAAAAGGCCGTCACGAAAAAAGTGGCGGTCTTTTCCATTTTTATTAAAAGTTTTGTAACGAACATAAAAACAAAAAGTCTAATAAATGAAAGGACGGTGAAAAAGTGGAAGATTTTGATAAAATATACTCCGAATATTTCAAAAATGTATACGGCTTTTCTCTTGCACTGTGCCAAAATCCCACATTGGCGGAAGAAATCACTCAAGAAACTTTTTTCAAAGCATTGAAAAACATAGACAAATTTAAAGGCGAATGTAACATAAACACTTGGCTTTGCAAAATTGCAAAAAATACATTTTTAACCTTATGTAAAAAAGGAAACAGAAAAAAAGAATACGCTTTTGAAAATTTAATATCGGAAGAAAACATTGAAAAAAAATTTACAGACAAAGAAACAGCATACGAAATACACAAAATATTGCACAATATGCAAGAACCGTACAAAGAAGTGTTTTCGTTGCGAGCTTTCGGTGAATTATCCTTTTCCCAAATCGGAAATATATTTGAAAAATCGGAAAATTGGGCAAGAGTTACATATTACCGAGCAAAAATTATTATTAAGGAGAGATTAAAATGAAATTATCGTGTGAAATTATTAAAGACTTATTACCGCTTTACATTGACGAGCTTTGCAGCGATAAAAGCAAAAATGCCATAGAAGAACATTTTAAGGAATGTGAAAATTGCAAAAAATATTACTTTTCAATGAAAGAAAATGAAATTTTTCAAGAAAACGAAAATCAAAACGAACAAAAAATGACAGCGGGCCTAAAAAACATAAAATCTAAAATCAATAAAAGAATAATTAAAATTGTAATGGGAGCAATAAGCGGAATTGTGTGCTACATTCTTCTTTTTAATGTACCTATTAAAAAGATTGACAAAAATAAAGTTTCACTTACCGCACAAATTTATCCGATTGATGAGCTTCCCCATAAAATTAAAACAGACAACAACTCTCTTAAAATTTCTTTGGGTGAAAATGACAACAGCGACATTTATCAAATTTATATTCCCGAGCTTCCCAACTCCGAAATAAATGTTTCCGAGGACGTTGCGAAAAAAAATGAATTTGTAACCGTTATTTCCACAACTTCCGACTATTTTTTAAGAAAAATCACTCAAAACATACAAGGTGACACATTGTATATTACCGCATTCAAAACAACAATTCTAAACAACAAAGCGGAAAAATACCAAAAAACAATGACTTCTTTGGAATTTAAACAAATTAACAAAATTGTTTATTCCGATAATGGAAAAGAAACTGTCCTTTGGGAGAAAAAATAAATATATATTTCTATTGACAAATTTTGAAAAATGATGTATAATATTTGTGGCTAAAAATTGGGAAATGTGCATTTTTGCAGATATTCTTTTTTGAAATCTGACAGCACAAATTAACTTTTTTAAAGCCAAAAATAAATTGTATCCCAAAATTGGGAATAATATTAGGAGGTTTTTCATTATGGAAAAAACAAAAAAAAGGTCCACAAGGACAATGGTAGTAGGTGCGCTTTTAACAGCGTTGGTGTTCATCTTGCAGTTTATGGGCGGAGCAATAAGAATCGGTACTTTTTCCTTTTCTCTCGTTCTCATTCCTATCGTTATCGGTGCAATAACCTGCGGTAAAGGAATTGGTGCTTGGCTTGGATTTATTTTTGCGATTGCTGTTTTTGCAACAGGTGATGCATCGTTTTTTATGGGATTTAATCCTGCGGGAACCGTTATTACAGTTTTATTGAAAGGCATTTTATGCGGATTTGTTTCAGGACTTGTCTATGAGCTTATTTACAAAGCATTTTCCGCAAAAAAGAACATTTGCCACATTGCCTCGATTATTGCAGCAATTGTTTGCCCTCTTGTAAACACAGGAATATTCTTGCTCGGTTGCAGAATATTTTTAATGGACGCTGTTGCACATTTGGCAGGCGGAGCAAATGTAGGCGAATTTATGATTTTCGGCTTAGTAGGAATTAATTTCATTTGCGAAATGGCTGTAAATATATTCTTTGCACCTGCTGTTTCACATATAGTAAGGGTGGTTACAAACAAATGATTTTATTAACAGACATCGGCAACACAAACATAGTAGTTGGTTGCTTTGACAAAGACAAAATTTACTTCAGAGAAAGAATTTCAACAAATCACAATGCAACGGAGCTTGAATATGCCGTTACAATAAAAACGGCTTTGGAGCTTCACGGAGTTACGGCTGATATGATTGAAGGTTCTGCTATTTCTTCCGTTGTTCCATCAATCACAAACACTTTTTCAAGAGCCGTGGAAAAATATTGTCAAGTAAAATCCGTTATTGTAGGGCCCGGAATAAAAACAGGTTTAAGCATAAAAATTGACAATCCGGCACAATTGGGAAGCGACCTTGTTGTTGATGCGGTTGCCGGGATAAACCACTACCCTCTTCCTCAAATTATTATCGATATGGGAACTGCAACAACGTTTTCCGTTATCGACAAAAATTCCGATTTTTTGGGCGGTGCAATAACCACAGGAATGGGAGTTTCACTTGATGTTTTGGCAAACTCAACATCACAATTACCTAAAATTGCATTTGAAACACCGAAAAAAGCAATCGGAACAAATACTGTTGATTCCATAAAAAGCGGTATTATTTACGGAAATGCAGCCACTATTGACGGTATGATTGAAAGACTTGAAAACGAGCTTGGTGAAAAATGCACAGTTATAGCAACGGGCGGACTTGCAAGTGCAGTTACTCCTCTTTGCAAAAGAAAAATAATCGTAGACGACGACTTAATGCTTAAAGGCCTTATGCTTATCTACAAAAAAAATGTATAAACTAAAAAAAGCTCTCACTTATTTGTGAGAGCTTTTTTGGTGGTAATATAAAAATCTTTAAAGTTAAGATTTTTTACTGATTATCTGTTGATGTTAAAAGCACATCTGTTGTCTGTGCAAGAGGTTTCAAGTTAGCATCAAAAACAAAAATTTTTGCTGTCTGTCCCTCTGCAGATGTAAATGTAACAGTTGCGTTTCCTACAGCATCAAGCTTCTTTCCGTTATCGCTATACACACCTGTATAAACGATTTTACCAAAGTAATTTACCACGTCTGCGGTTATTGTCTTTTTGCCGTCTTTTTCCGTTACATTATAGGAAACAGATGCAGGTGCAAGAGTGAATGTATATGCAACATCGGATTTCGGTTTTCTTATATTTTCGCTTGTATATTCAACATCTTTTGAAACAATAAATTCATATTTCGATTGCGGATTCGGATTATTGATATAAATTTGCAATTTTCCGTTATTTTCATACAAAAGGTCGTATTCAGATGTTTCAGTTCCGTTTTCTTTCAAAGTGAAAATATTGTTTTTAAATTCATCGTGAATTGTTTGTCTTCCGTCTCTGCCCCAATATTTTGCGACAAGGTCTGCATTATAGTAAACATAAGTCCATTTGTTTGTCATTTTTGCAGATGTGTCGTTATTTACAATATCACTCTTTAAAATTCCAAAATCTTCACCATTGTAGGTTTCAACTTTTAAATTTTTAATATGTATATCATTATTATATTTACTATCCCAAATTATCTCTATTCTTGAAATACTGTTATACGCAAGTTCTGTTTTATAACCATCACCTGTGTATTTTACACCATCAAAATATAACGCTTCAACTTTTTTATTTTCCAAATCCAATATTGCTGTTATATTTTTATAATCTTTTAATTTTCCTGCACTGGTAAAAAATTTATTATCACCGTTGTCTTTATTAAACATAACTTGGTCAAAAAAGCAACGCAAAGTCGGATGATATTTATTGTTACCGTCAATAAGCTTCATTATGTCACCGGCGCCTACACCCAAAGAACCGTCAAGTTTCAAGTCAACAGAAAATTTAACTTTTTCATTTGTTACTTTTTTACTGAGACTAACTTCTTTTTTACCATCTCTGCTTGGAACATACTCATTTTTTTGTGCATCGTTGAATCCGGAATATGTGTTTTGGTCAAAAAGAACCTTATTTTCAATATCGGGAACTACATAAGTTTCAACCAACAAGTTTTTAATGTATATATCATTGTTATAAGTTGAATTCCAAATGATTTCCATTCTTGAAATGCTGTTATAAGCAATAGTTTCAGCATATCCGTTTCCTTTATATTTAAGTCCGTCAACATAAAAAGCTTCTATTTTTTTGTTTTTCAAATCCAAAATAGCTGTAATGTTTTTATAATCTTTAAAATCATTTGCTCCGGCATAATATTGATTAGCATTTTCATGATTAAAAATCATCTGATCAAAATAACATCTTAAAGTTTTAAAATAACCATTAGGAGTAGTAGTACCATCAATCATTTTTATAATGTCACCGGCGCCTACACCCAAAGAACCGCCAAGTTTTAAATCAACTGAAAATTTAACTTTTTCATCTGTTACGATTCTTGAGAGATTAACCTCTTTTTTACCGTCTTTGCTCGGGACATACTCCGATTTTTGTGCATCTGTAAAGCCGGAATATGTGTTTTGGTCAAAAAGGATTTCGTTTTTTGTTGCTGTTGCCGTTGCAGTTTCTTCGGAAGCAAAAGCGATAACTGACGAAGCACACAACATAGAAACGCTAAGCAATAACGACATAATTTTTTTAAATGTTTTCATTATTTTTTCCTCCTGTTTTTTGTTTGTTTTTTTAAATTTTCAAATTATTTTTTAATTTTTTTCAAATAATCTTTGGGAGTTTTTTTCATGACACGTTTAAAAACTCTTGAAAAGGTTTCAACGTTTGAATAGCCTAAAGAATAAGAGATTTCCGAGATGTTCATATTTGTTGTTTTCATATACTCAACCGATTTTTCAATTTTGTAGCCTGTGACATAGTCGGTAAAATTCATACCTGTTTCTGTTTTGAAAAGCTTACTCAAATACGTGGGACTCATACCCATTTCTTTGGCAAAATCCATCAGCATAGGCTGTTTATTTTCGTTTTGAGCGACATAGCGTTTTATTTCTCTTATAATACCGCCATTAGCTCTGGATTCCTGCAAAAGCTTTTCATAGATATTTGAAAGCCATGAAAACAGTTCTCCAAAATTTGCATCTTCTTTTAAATATTCTTCATATTCAAAGAAATATTTTGAATATTCATTTGTATTTCCGATTTCCACGCAATAGGAAAGAATATTGTAATATATTTTTTCAACGTTTGACTTTAGAAATTTTATATTATGAATATTTTTTTCATTGTCCGAAATTGTCAAGGCAGGCAAATTTTCGGGGTAATCGGAAGAAAAAGTATTCAGCAAATTGGAAAATGCATCGGCTATGGAAGAAAAATTGCTTTCGTCTGAACACTCGGCATATTTTCTTTCAAACAGATAGTAGTTACTTCTGTTTTCAAAAAAGCTAATTGAACGTGCTATTTCCGCCTCGCTATACAAATCGTTGTAGCTTTTGGAAGAAATAAAAGCAGAACTTATACCGATTGTGACACACATATCTCCCAATGATTTCAAGCTGGCTTCAAAAGATTGGAAAAATTCAAACATAATTCTGTGAATTTGCATTTCGCTGTGAACATCTTTAAAAGAAATCAAAACAACAAATTCACCATTATATTTATAGAAGCTGACAAAGGAAAGAGGATGCATACTTAAAATTTCGGTTAAGATATTATCCACACCGTAAGAAAACATCATTTCGTCGTAGTTCCATTTTTCGCTTAACAGACGCTTGAAATTATGGATTTTTATATCTACAATTTTAACATTACCGTTTTTTAAATTCAAGCCCTTGGAAGTAATTTTGTCAACAAGGTTATTATCGACAAATTTATTGCCAATAAGATTTTCCACCATAGTTTTAAGTTTTTCGGAAGAATCGGTAATTTTGCTTACGGTATTATCCAAAACTCCGATAAGCTTTTCATAGTCTATTTCAGTTTTTACAATATAGTTGACAACGCCCAAAAGAAAGCATTCTCTTACAAGCTCGAAATCGTTGTAGGCGGTTAAAACAATAATTTTAAGATCGGAATTAAATTCCAATGCTTTATTTATAAATTCAATACCGCCCATAACAGGCATTTCAATATCGGTTATAACAATATCTACTTTTCTCTTTTTAAAGCTTCGAGACCTTTTAGGCCGTTGTTATATTCCCCTATCACCGTATAGCGTTCGGAAGTTCTGTTTATATAGTCGCATACCAAACTGCTTATTTTCGGTTCATCTTCCAAAATTAAAATAGAATGTTTCACAGATTTTCCTCCTCAAAACGAGATAATTTATCGTATATACTTATTGTTACGGAAGTATATTCGTTTTCTTTACTCTCAATTTCCATTTTTCCGCAATCGCCATAAACAAGCTCTATCCTTTTAATGGTATTTTTTAAACCAATAGACCTTTTTTTGCGATAAACGGTAGGTTCTTTTTCTTCAAAAATAGACTTGATTTTTTCCTTTGTCATTCCCCTTCCGTTATCCCATACATTTATGATTACCGAGTTTTTAAGTTTTTTTGCACTCACAACAATTTTTGCGTTTTCACCGTTATTTATTTTATCGGTCAAACCGTGAAAAATTGCATTTTCAAAAATCGGCTGCAACAAAAGTGCGGGAACAAAGAAGTCTTCCAAAGAACTGTCGATGTCATATTGCACATCGATATTTTTTTCAAATCTCAAACTGCAAAAGGACATATAATCCTTCAAAAAAGTTATTTCCTCTGAAAGTGGAATTAAGCTTGATTGAGCGGAATAAATTTTCCTTAGCATTTCCGTTAAAAGAAGCAAATTTTTTGCAATTACTTCATTTTTATCCAAATCGGAATCTGAAGGATTTTTCAGCATTTCGGATCTTATAACGGTTAATGTGTTGTAGATAAAATGTGGATTTATTTGGTACTGCATAACCTCCAACCTAAGCATTTTTTCAAGTTTTAGCTGATTTTGAAGTTCAATCATTGATTTTTCAAGCATTTTCGCCATATAGTTTACATTATCGCAAATGGAAGAAAGTTCTTCATTTTCATTGCAATAGATTGAAACATCATAATCATTATTGGCAATTCTCGTTAAAGCATCGTTTATATCCGACAAGGATTTAAAGTTTTCTATGCTCCATTTTCTTATGAGATATGTTGATATAAGAAGTGAGCCCAGCATTATAACAATCATTGTGCCAATAAGAACCAACATATAGGTTGAAATATGAGGTTGATGTACACCCATATAAAATTCCCAGCCCAAAACCTCTGAACGTTGCATATAATAGACTTTTTTATCTTTTGCATTATCAAGTTTCATTTTTTTGCCTTCTTGAAAATCGCATTTCCCAAAATCTACTGTGGAATTGCTTTTTCCGTATTCAAGAAAGGTTTCTCCGGAATTGACAATGTTCATATAATCGTAAGCGTTTTTCTTGAAAAACATTTTGTCCTCATCGATTATAAATATGGCGGTTCCCATAAAATCAAAATCGCCCATTGTCGAAAGATAGATAAGATCTGTTACTGCCAGAAATTCTTTTCTTAAAGTACTGTCGGAAAAAGTAAGTTCACAATTTCCTTCCCATCGGATTTTACCGGGATTGAATTTGCCGTTTTCAAAAATAGGATACCTGCTTTTTAATGCATTTAAGTCAACATTTCCGCCTACAAAATCTGCTGAATTCCAGGTATATGTATTATCCAGATTTTCGTTGTCTGGTATCATTATAACGGATTTTATAAAATCCATATCCATTACCAAGCTTGAAAGCTGTGAATCGAGTTTTTGTGTTACTATGTGAAATTTTCCAACGTCGGAGCTGTCAAAGCCTTCGGAAAGAACGGAATAAATATTCACATTATTTGCAAGCTCTTTGGAAAGCCTTTTCAGCTTCGATACGTTGGTTTCAATATCTACAATTTGTCTGTCGAGTATATTGAAATAATATTTTTCGTTTTCGGAATCCGACATTTTTTTCAGTATACAAAAAAAGCAAGCAGAAATTACAAAATTCTGAATCAGCATAAATGTAACAAATAACACTACAATTCTTTTGTTAAGTTCTTTCATAATGAAATCTCCTTTTTGATTTTATAATATACCATATACTAAAATGTCGTCAACATAAAAAACGAAAAAATTATTTTTCCACACCTAAATCTTTCAAAAATGCCTCATAATCGGCAAGATCGGTTTTTTCGGATTCTATAGCCGCATTTGTAAGCTTTTCAAAGCCTTTTATATACTCATCCTTGTAGGAAGTGATTGCACTCCATTCCTGTTTTCCAACAACATAGTTGAGCATAAGCGCACGCATATTTTCCGCAACAGTGTAATGACTTGTTTTGATTTCCTGAGGAATGTTTGCACCCATATATCTGGGAGATTTATTATCCTGAGTTTTCGGATTTTCATATTCGAGGATTTTTTCAAGGTCATTTCTGTTGTACTGATTTTGAATCGAAGGTATTCCGAAGAAGCCTTCAAAAATGTTGTTACCAACTTCTCCTCTGTTCTGTGCGAGAGTGTAATTTCCAATCTGATTTGCGGCATTTGTTTTGCTGTCACGTTTCCAATGCTTGCCTTCTTCGCCGTATTTCAATTTTCCGTAAAGTTCGGAATCGCTCATCATTGTATTGATAAGAGATACTGCTGTTTTAAGCTTCTCTTGATCTTTTTCAAGATGTTTACCAAATGTAACGGAAGATGTTACAGCAGGCGGATATTGTTTATAGTATCCGTTCTGTCCTTTTGGTCCTGTAGGAATAGGTCCCAAAGCAATTTCAGCATCGGGGTCGATTGCTTTCAAGGCTTCATACTCGTTTCCGCCCTCTACCAACAAATAGTAATATGTTGGGTAGCAACCAAGCTTTCCGTTTGCCCATTTTGAAGACAATGCATTACTGTCTGTTGTTATAAATTCAGGGTCAACAAGTCCTTTTTTGTACCAATCTCTCAAAAGAGTTAAGCCCTCTTTATATTCGGGAGACAATGCCGGATATTCGATTTTTCCATCTTTAAGCGTATAGCTGTGTGAATTTACTCCCTCACCGGTATATGCGCTTGTAAGCCACGAGAAAATATTGTTTGTGGACTTAAAGTTTATGGAAATACCCAATGTATCTTTCTGTCCGTTTCCGTCAGGGTCTTCGTTTACGATTTTTTCGATTGCAGTTTCAAATTCGTCGATTGTTTCGGGAACTTTATCAATTCCAACTTTTTTGAGCCAATCCATTCTCCAGCCTACTGCATAGCCATGCATAAGATGAGGCTGCATAATGGGAAGACCGTAGTTTTTGCCCTGATAGTAGGTTGCATACCAAACATCTGTTCCGTAATCCATTGTTGCATCGTATACATCCTTTGCACATTCTCTTACCATATCGAAAGGAACTTCGGCAATAATGCCCTGTTTTGAGCCCTCACGAATATAGTAGGGGTCGTCTCTGTACACAATATCGGGAGAATCTCCGCCCGCTATACGTGTACTGATTTGTTCCACCCATGTAGAACGTTCAAATGGGATAAGCTCCAAATCGATATCGGGGAACTTTTTCTCGATTTCACGTTCCGCATAGCTGTTTTCTTCCACCGGTCCCAATGTCCAACCGGCATAGCTTAGTTTTGTTTTTCCGTTAGCTTCGTCGTCCTTTTTTGAACAACCGGCAAAGCACGACAATGTAAGTGCACTCGCCAAAGCCACGCAAACAAGTGTTTTTGAGTTTTTCATAATTAACTCTCCTTTTTATAAAATTTTTAATTTTTTTTGCTGATTAACCTTTTACCGCACCAAGCATAATTCCCTTTGAAAAATACTTTTGAAGAAACGGATAAATTACAGCTATGGGCAAAATGCTGAACATAATCATAGTTGACTTTATTGTTTCTTCCGTTTGCGGTTGCATTGTTGAACTTGCACCGCCGTCACCCATAAAAAACATATTGGATTCGTTTGAAATAAGAACACGTCTTAAAATTACGGAAAGAACATATTTTTTCTGGTCGGTTATGTAAATAAGGGAATCCAAGTATGCATTCCAATGTCCCAATGCCGACCAAAGGGCTACGGTTGCCAAAACAGGCTTTGAAAGGGGCAAAATGATTTTATACCAAATTTTAAATTCGCTTGCTCCGTCAATGAGTGCCGATTCCGCCATACAAGCAGGTATTGAGCTTATGAAGTTACGCATAATTATAAGGTTATATGCACCGACACAGCCCGGAATTACCAACGACCAAATCGTATTTGTCAATTTTAAGGTCTTTATTACCAAATATGTGGGTATCATACCTCCGTTAAAGAGCATTGTAAATATGAAAAAATTCATAAATATTTTTCTTCCCGGAAGATTTTCTTTTGTAAGGGGATATGCCGTAAGAGATGTGAAAACAATTGTGAACATAGTTCCCAATATAACTCTCACAACACTGTTTTTCATTGCGTTCCAAAATTCTTTTATGGCAAAAACCTGTTTATATGCATTCAAGGTTGGGTGAGACGTCCATATATGAACGCCCTGCTTTATTGCATCCTCTCTGGGGCTTAAAGAAAGCACAACCGTTTCCCAAAAGGGATAGAGCATAATTACAAAGAGAAGTGCCAAAATTATGTAAATTATTGCGACAAAAATCTTGTCTGCCAAAGTATCAAATTTTTTCATTATTTCACTCCTCCTTTTACCATATACCCGATTCAGTCTTTAAAACATATTTCGAGAATGCATTTACGAAAATCATAAGTATCATTCCCACAAATGATTTAAAAAGGCCTATCGCTGTTGAAAAGCTGTATTGCATATCTTTAAGACCGACTCTGTACACGTATGTGTCTATAATATCGGACACACCTCTTACCATATCGTTTTGAAGGTTGAACACCTGGTCAAAGCCTGCCGACAAAATGCTTGTGGAGGACATTATGAGAAGTGTTACCATAAGAGATGCCAATGATGGCAAGGTTATGTACCATATTCTTTGAATACGGTTAGCTCCGTCTATAATAGCCGCTTCATACTGCTCCGAATCAATACCGGACAATGCCGCCATATAAACGAGAGTACCCCAGCCGACGCCCTTATAGACATCGGTTATAACAAGGATTGCCCTAAATTTTGTGGGGTCTGTAAGAAGATATAAATTTTCTTGTCCCGTTATTGCTTCAATAAGCTGTGTTACAACACCTGTTGAAGGTGAAAGCAATCTTGTGATAATACCTGCCAATACAACCCACGAAATAAAATATGGGAGATAGCTTATTGTCTGTACTGCTGTTTTGAAATATTTGTTTCCTATTTCATTTACCATAAGTGCAAGTATTAAGGGAGCGGGGATATTTACAAGGATTTTGTAAATACTGATTATCAATGTGTTTTTAATCGCTCCTACGCTGGAGGAGTCGGAAAACAATTTATAAAAATATTTAAGTCCGACCCATTCACCACCGAAAATACCGTTTCCGATGGTGTATTCCTTAAACGCCAAGGTGATTCCCACCATTGGCAAGTAGCTGAATATAAGCGTTATTATAATTCCCGGTATAAGCATCATGTATAAAGATCTGTTACGCTTCATTCTGTCTGATATGATGCTTCTGTTATTTTCTTTTATCACCTAAATTCATTCCTTTCTATCTCATAACGATAACATCGGCTGTTTCGTTCCAAAAGCCGTAAACAAATACGGTGTCACCAACTTCGATTTTATCGTTTGTGAAGACAGATGCTTTATCGTTTTCCAAAAGCATTACTTTTGCAACGTGTCCGAAATTACAATATACATAGTAATATTCGTCCGAATATCCGTCTTCTTTTTCAAAGCCTCTGCAATCAACAGCAGCTATTTTTGATTTTGTATCGTAATATGCCACTTTTCCGTAAAGAGTAAGAATTGACATATCTTTTTTGGTTTCAGGTACTCTTTCAAACCAATCGTGACCGTTGTTATCGGTGTAACCGCCTTTTCCGAAGAACTTTCCTTCATCTGTGGATTTTCTGTAAACCATTCTGAATCCTTCAATTTTGTTTGTGGCATCAAACTTACATTGAAGAATATCACCCGGTTTTATATCTGTAAAGGAAATTCCTCTTCTGTATATATCGCCCTCGTAATTTGTTTCCTTAGGCAATTCATCACCAACAGGAATCATACAACTGTATGCACTTGCTTTTCTCATACCCGTAAGCTTGTAAACCTGTCCCTTTGATTCGTCATAAGAAATTGTCATACCTGTAACAATAAGCATATTGTTATCGGCAGAACCAACATTCATAACTCTATCAACACCGGAGCCTGCACTGTATTCTTTTACAAGATAATTTCCCAAAGCAAGCTCGTCTTCACCAACATCATAAACTTTAAAGTTGTTGTAGTAATAATCGGAATTACCGCCTATAAGGCTCATTCCACCGACCATATAATCGTCCTCGTCTACGCTGTCGTTTATAATTTCGTCCGGTACATAAAATACCTTTGTGCTTGAAAGACGAATTTTAGGAGTAATCCAACCTCTTAAGCATCTTAAAGTTTTTCCGCCTGCATCGTTGTAGTACAAATCGAGAGAAAAGTTATTTTTATCGCTTCCCGCATATCCTTTTTTTGCTGACAAATCGCAAGTAAGAATAAGTTCTGTGAGCTTTCCGTCCTCGTCCAAAACATATTTACAAAGTCCGCCGTGCCATTTATCTCTGTAAACACCTGTTTCGGGGTCTTTGAAACGGAGTGTGTCGATAACGTCTTGCTTTAAGTCGTCATAACGTTCAGGTTTGTAAACAACTTTTTTTACGCTATCTTTTTCCATAGTTGTTTTTACGGTGATTTTTTCAACGCCTTCATAAATTGAGAGTTTACCGTTTACGTCCAAAATTTGGAAACCTATTTTACTGTCAAAAGCATTATTTATAATTTTTACAGATGTAAGATAACCTACAGTTGTTCCGTCACTTCCGCCTTTTGGTGCAAATGCGGCAATTTCACCTCTGTGGTTAATATAATAATCTCCGTCCACACCAAGTTCTAAATCTTCTTTTGAAATAGCACGATAGTTAGAAGCAACATACAATGTTTCTTTTTCTTGTGCTTCGTCACCGCTGTATGCAAAAACAGCTTCATCGTCTGAAAGTGTTTCAATCTTACCTGAAATCTTATATCTTGAAACATGGATTGTATAAGTTTGGTCACCGTAACGATTTTTGCTTTTAGCTATGGTAAGAATATCATTTTTACGAATTGAGTCCGGACTTACCAAATCTCCTTCATCATAAACATAGTAAGGAACTTCATTATCTTCTTCCTCTGTACCGAGTACTATTTCCGTTTTTCCGTCATAAAGCAAACCTTCATTTAAGTAAATAATCTTCTTATTTTTACCGAAAAACATAGCCTGTACAGTTTCATATTCAAATACAAGTGCAATGTCATATTTTCCGTTATCGTCGTTATCTATAAATGTAATATCTGCATTATGTGATGTGAAAATACTTTTTGGAGTATTGGCAAAGCTACCGTAATTTGCTCCACCGTATACCGTTACCGCATCTGACTCCATTTTAATTGATTTTCCTGTATTTTCCAATTTCAAACTGTTGCGTTCAACGTCTTCAATATCTCTACCGCTTACAGTAAGTCTGTTTTCATTTTTCGGATAAAGATAGATTACATTATACTTATCGGAGAAATCAACTTCAAAAAAGCAAACTGTATTATCTCCGAAATAACTTGTGTAATTGTCTTCTTCCCCAATTAAATAGGTCTGTTTGGCAATTACGATTTCATTTTTTTCACATTCGCTTATACCGTTGACACTGTAACCGTATAAGTTTGTTAAAACACCTTCTGTTGAATAAATTCCAAAATTTGTATAAAGTAAACTATTGGAATCTTCATATTTCACATTGTTTCCCAATGATGTAATATCGGTAACAGAAGCTAAAAGTGTGTCATACATTATAGATGTGGCAATTTCAATATTTACACTATCATTTTCCGACACATTACTCGGAATAATCTTTTTGTTTTTGGCAACATTTATATATCCTCTGTAAAAACCGCCTTTTACTTCGGAAATATTTTCAGCTCCCAAAACGATTACCATTGTCTTTAAAAATTCGGCAACAGTAACTTCTTTTTCAGGCTTGAACGTTCCGTCACCATAACCGCTCAAAATTCCCATATTGTAGGCTTCGGTTATATAATTGGCTTTTTCAATCTTTTCGTCAACGTCTGAAAAAACACCTTCCGTAAAGCTTACTTCTGTTTTGTTCGGTTCACTCATTTTAACGGCATATTCAGCAAGATTGGCTCTTGTAATATTTTCGTCAAGCTCGATATATGCATAATCCTTTTCTTCCGTTATTCCAAGTTTTGAAAGAAGTCCGTATTTATACATGGCTTCCGTAACTTTGAATTCGGTTTCTTGTGTTTCCTGTGCTTCTTCGGTCGCAACAGCTGATAAAGCTCCGAAAGAAAAACTCATACTTAACAATAATAAAAGTGAAATCACTTTTTTCTTCATTTCTCATTTCCTCCTATAATATATCCATAAGTCTTAAAATTACTGTTACTCCCTGAGCTCTGGTAGTATTTGCTTTTGGCGAAAATGTACCGTCACCCATTCCTTTCAAAATTCCACCGTTTACAGCTTTATTTATATAGGAAGCTTTATCTGTGGAAATGCTGTTTGCATCGGAAAAATCGCTTGCTTTTTCAGACAAAACTTTTTTAGACTTATATTCGTAAGCTTTAACTGCAATCACAGCCATATCTTCTCTTGTTATTTCAACATCGGGTGCAAAGCTGTCGTCAATAAATTTCAATTCTTTAGCTTTTTTCACATATTCGGAATACCAGTCATTTCCAACCTTATTGCTATAAGAAATTCCGATTGCTCTCATAACCATTGTTAAATATTGTGCAGATGTGACGCAGTTTTCGGGAGCAAACTGAGTATCTGAAATACCGTTTATAATTCCCAATGAATATGCTCTGTCAATTTCATATTTTGCCCAATGGGTAGCTGTATCTCCGAAATTATTCTTTTTGTTCGGTGTTGCAGTGTTGCTTGAACTACCGCTTCCGATACTGATACTGCCACCGCCACTGCTTACGCCGCCACCTATTGAAATTGAAGAAGATGGTCTTGTTACGGAAGGTGCTTTTACAAGAACTCCTGCTGAAACATAACTTTCACCTTTGCTCGGTTCTTCATAACAAGATGGTGTAACTTCGAAAAATACATATTTTCCAACATATTCATTTGTTAATGCCAAAGTTGCTCCTGTTCCAATAACAGAACCGTTTGCAGGTGAAGCATTTGCAGAAGCAATCCATTTATAAGTTGAACCTTTTTCGGGGATATTGAAATAATGCTTGTAATCATAATCACCTGTTAATGTATATCCCGATATTGCATCTCCGATAATTCTTACATTTTCTGCTATAGGCTTTTGAGGTGCAACATAAGGTGTATTACAAGGGTAAAATTTAATACCGTCTGTAGGTGCATTTTTCGATACCGGCTTTACTTCAAAGAAGATATATTTTGAAATATCGTCATTTGTAACTACATAAGTATCTGTATTATCACCTATAGGTGTCTTACCATTGCCGTTTGCATCGTCGCAACGATACCAATTATAGATATGTGTTCCCTGTTCATCGTTGTTTGGATCGTAAAAATCGAATTTACCTTTAAGTGTCGCTCCGATTGCTGTTTCTCCCTCAATTCTTACGTTCTTTGCTTCGGGAGGAAGTGCTTCTTTTACAACTTCCGAAAAAACTTCATTCTCTGCTGTTGTAGGTGCTCTTTTTGAAACTGCATAAGCACCCAAAACTATATATTCATAAGTTGAATCTTCGGGAATGGTATATGTTTTTCCTCTTGCTATTTCTGTTCTGTTTTCACCGTTTTCGTCACAGCTGTACCAAATAAATATATGTTCGCCTTCTTCGTCGTCGTTTGCGTCAAAAAACTCTAAATTTCCTGTTAATGTATCGCCTTTAAGCAATGCACCGGAAACCCAAACTCTGTTTGCAACAGGCTTTTGTTCTAAACAAACAGGATTACTTGTAACAGTTTTTCCGCTTACACCGTCAACACAAGGTGTAACTTCAAGCTTCAAATATTTATCTTTAACAGCATCTGTTATAGCTATACTTTTTGACTTATATTCATCACCGTCCAATGGTGTATACTCACCATCTTTTGTATCGCAAGCAAGCCATCTGTAGCTTGTGGTATCGGTTGAATATGTATCATAAAGAATATCAAAATTTCCTGTAAGCATTCCGTTTTCAACAAAGTCACCGTTAATTTTTACTTCTTTTACAACAGGTGCTTTTACAGTAATTTTTATATTGTCAAAGTATTTAACGTCATTATAATCACCGTTATTATATGTTGTGTTTGTTGAAAGAGAAATATGAAATCTATCAACATTATTGTCGGAAGCTGTCAAAGTTACAAACTTAGAATAGCTTGGTGACGTGTGTGTCTTTTTATAATAAGTGCATTCTTTTGTCGCTGTATTAATATCGATTTTATATGACCAATAATCAGACATATCCTTAAATGAGCAAATATAGTCCTTAGGCATATTTTTATAGTAGTAATTTTTCCAACCTGATGCAAAAGACACTACTTTACTTTCACCCTTTGATATGAGTGCTGGTATTGAAGTTGAAAATTTTGAAGTTGCACCTTCTTTTATATCATAAGTAAGAGTAATTATCCCACTCTGTTCTGCACTGATTGGTGTTATACTAAATTCCAAATTGCTAGCAACATCGGTTTTCATAACTTTATTTCCGTTATCGTTTATAACGTAAACATCTCCACCGGAGAGCTTTGAAATTGTACCAATCATACCGTCCATTTTTTTGTTTAAGTCTTCAGAGGTTATTTGATAGTCACCGTTTGAAACGTCAAAGTTTTCAAAGTCAACGTCCATTATAACCTTTTCATATTCATTTGTAACAGGAGTGGTAACATTATTGTTTTCTTCCGTTGCAAATGCATTGGTGTTTAAAAGACACATTGCTCCGCAAAGCAAAAGTGCTGTAATCTTTTTCATTATGTCCTTCCTTTCAATTAATACATATCAGTTTTATCAATAAGAAAATCAATTTCGTTTTTATCAGCCTCAACGTCAAACAAATTTTCTTTTTCGCTTATTATTATAAGACCTCTTTCGTCCCACATAACATATTTGCCCAAGGCTTCGGAAAGAGAACGGAGCGGAATAAACGTTCTTCCGTTTACACTTTTTGCGCAAACGTCCATTGTCGTTGTTTTTCCGTCAACTGTAAGCTCGTTTTTATCCAAAGTCATTTTAATTGTTTTGTTTCCCGTTAAGGTTATTTCTCTTGTTTCTTCGTTCCAGTCTGTTTTCATACCGAATGCTTCCGATATAAAGCGAACGGGAACGAGAGTACGACCGTTTTCGATAAAGGGCTTAACATCTCTGTTATCGCTGTCGACCATAACGCTTTCCCCACCCTTTTGTACAAGGCATGAGCCTACTCTGAGTGCAAGAGAATCACCGAGAATATTCAAAGCGTTTTTGGAAACCGTACCGATTTTTGTCATATCGATAGGCTCAAAATCCTTAAGCTTTTTGTAAACGTCGGAATCTTCTTTAAGCTGATAGTTTTTGTTTTTTATATCAACAAAGCCGGGGTCTTTTGTATATTCCAAATTATCTCTTATATCCGAAAATTCGCCATCGTAAGCTCTTTGGTCTACGCCCTCCATAGTGCAATTGTAGAGAACATTATTATAGATTTTGTGATCCATTACAACAGGAAAGTCTTTTTCAAGATATTTTTTTATGTTGGGATATTTTGTTGTCCAAACATCGGAGGTATACATATATTTGGGAACGGTAGGCTTAATGTCTTCAACGGTTTTGTTTGACCAACCACCTTCCAACGCCTGCAAGCCCTGACGCTTGTTGTCGAGATTGCCGACAAAAATATTGTTTCTCAATGTATGAAGACCCATAGCCGAGGACAAATAGTGCAAGTCGCTTATATCGGCAACAACATTATTTGTAATTTCAACCTCTGTTCCTCCGTCAATATAGATTCCGTGCAAGCCGTGAGTGGAATTCTCGGCAGAACAGGTTATATCATGGATATAATTATAGTTAATTTTTCTGCCTCTTTCCAAATATCTGCCTGACCAATATATTGCTCCCATATCGTCACCGAGTTTTGAAACTCTTTCAATATCGTTATGCTCCACAACACCCTCAGTATTGATAAGTGCGGCAGATGAGTTCATATCGTGAATATGATTGTAGCCAACGTAAGTTCCAACAGTACCCTTACCACCGTTATGGCACATAATGGCAGGTGCTTGGTATGTACCTCTTACACCGCAATGGTAGATTTCGTTGTTGTAAAGTCTTACATTTCCCGAAATAAGTTCTTCTTCGTTACCACCTGAACCGTAATTTATTCCCGAAAATCCGGCATCGTATATTTTACCGTTTTTAAATGTCATATTTACGGCTTCACCTGTAACATCGCTCATTGTTATACCGCATACGCCCGCATTTTTCAAAGTACAACCGTCAAATGTGATATTTTTTGAATTGCTAAGTGAAAATACGTCCGCCTGTGAACCTGAAAAAGTAATGTTTTTAAAGGTTACATTGTTTGTTTTTGAAAGTCTTGCCACATTATCACTGCTTGTAAGACGCAATGTGTAGTCCCCTTTCGGCGGATAGAAATACAATCTTTTATTTTGTCTGTCGATATAGTATTCTCCCGGGGTATCAATGAGCTTTACGGAATTTACAAACCAAAAAGGTCTGTTAGTTTGAATATTGGTACCGCCGTGAGACTTCATAAGACTTTTAAAGCCTATTGTACCGTCTTCCTTTACAAGTGCGGGAGAAAGAGCGGAAGCATAGCCATTGAAAATCAAGTCGTAAACAAAAAGATTTTCTTCGCCTGCAAGCTCCTCAACAAATGTATCGTCGGTAAGCCATTCCTGTGGGTCGGGTCCACCTGTGGAAACAATTGACGATGTATATAAAAAGTCGTCATTTGGGTATCTTGCCCATGTAGCACGTTCGTCATTTAAAATAAGCTCAGACCAGTTACCTTGATTTCCACTTATTCCCAAATATTTAACCTCGCCCAATCTTACTCCGTAATCGGAAATATCCATTTCCATAACCTTACTTCTTACATCTTTCGGAAGCTTGTTTTGGATTTCTTTTGACTTAATCTGTGTAAATTTGCTTGTATCAAGCTCAACTGCCGACGTGATGTGAACATTTTCGTTAAGGTATGCTCTGTAAACTATGGGATTTCCCTCTTCACCGCCGTCATTTTCTCCGAAAATAATCGGATCTTTTGTATAATAAGTTCCCTCTCTGAAATTTACCACGATTCCGTTTTTCGGATAACCGCTTTCTTCTTTTATAGAGCGAATTTCATCTCTCGCTCTTCTGGGAGTGGCGAAAGGAGAGGCAATACTGCCGTCTCCGTTTTCGTCGTCACCGTCCAAAGAAACAAAAATTTCAACAGGTACTTCGCTTGCGCTTTCCGCCGCAAAAACAGGGAAAGCACAAGAGAATATTATACAAAATATACACGCTAAACACATATATTTTTTCATATAAATCTCCTTTATTTTTTCTAAGTATATGTTGTGCTTCTTCTTTTTTTTAATTAATAACGATTCATTTTTTCTGCCAAAACGCTGATTTCAATTGCATCTGCTTCAGAATCGAAATTGTTTTTATCGCTGATTACAACAATTCCCTGAGGATCCCAGAAAACTTCTTTTCCGAGTGCTTCCGTAAGAGCACGCAAAGGAATAAATGTTCTTCCGTCAAGAATTTGTGCGGGAACGTCCATTTCTTTTACTTCTCCGTCAACGGTAAGCTTGTTGTCGTCAATTTTCATTGTTATTGTTTTGCCGTCTTTTTTAACGGTTACAGTTCTTGTATCATTGTCCCAGCCTACATCGCAACCGAAGTTTTCGGAAATGAAACGTACAGGCATAAGAGTTCTGCTTTCAATAATCACAGGTGTAACAGAAGCATTTTCTTTATCAACCATAATTGTTTTGTCTGCGGAAACAGCCAAAGGTGAGCCTATTTTAAGAGCGAGACCGCCGTCAAGCTTTTTCTCTACCATTTCGCTTGCAAGTCCAATTTTTGACATATCAATAGGTTGGAAATTTTTAAGTTTTGTATAAACTTCTGAATTTTCTTTAAGCTGATAGTTACCGTTTTTAGCGTCAACAAAACCGGGGTCTTTTGCTGTTACAAAGTTATCTTTGATTTCAGTAAATTCTTGGTCGTAAGCTTGGTCAACAACGGAAACATCACCGAACTGGTAAAGCACGTTATCATGGATTTTATAACTTGGAGCTGTAGGATACTGTGCTGTGTTGAAGTTGTCTACAAATTCGGGATATGTGTTTTTCCAAATTTCACTTTCATAAATATATGAAGGTGTAACACCGCCAGGATTCCAACCGCTTGTGATAAAGGTTTCTTTTGTTACGCTTCCACAACCGCCCTCTTCACCAGCGATACCGTCATGAGGTGTACCGTCTCTGCCGATAAGAATGTTGTTGTAAATTCTGTGCAAGCCACTTGCAGAAGAGAATATTCCGTAACGTCCTACATTTGCAACAACGTTATTGTAAATTTCAGCTGCTGTACTTCCGTCGGAATAAATACCGTGTACACCGTGACCAGTTACGTTTACAACCTTTGTTGCATCATGGAAGAAGTTATTTCTTATGATAGGACCTTTTCCGCTGTAAAGATTATAACCGAAGTAAATCATACCTTGGTCTTCACCCTTATGCATTGTATCGAAAACCTCATTATGTTCAACTATTGAACCTGTTCTTACACCGTTAAAGGACTGACCTTCAGCGTTGTAAACCTTGTTGTAGCTGAATGTTGAACCTACACCACAACCGTGAACGGAAGTTGCCGAAGACTGATACGGATAAATTCTACCAATTTTATGAAATTCGTTGTTGAAACAAGTGAAGTTCATACTTGTCAAAGTTTCTTCGTCACCACCGACAATATTAACACATCTTTTACCGATATTGTAAATGTGGCAGTTTCTGATGCTTGAATTTTTTGAAGGATAGAAGTTTGCGGCTGCAAGTGGGAAGTTATTGATATCACAACCGTCAACTATTAAGCCGTCAACATCAAGTCCCTGTATACCTGCCATTCTTCCGCCTGTTATTTCAAGGTTTCTGAATACGATATTATCTGCTTTGTTAAGCTCTATAACATGGTCTTTAAGACCTGTAACTTCAATTTTCAATTCTGAAGCTTCAATGGGATAAACATAAGCAATTTTGTTTGCTCTGTCTATGTAATATTCACCCGGTTTTGAAATGAAAGCAGGAGAATTGTAGAGCTGGTAAATGTGATTAATGGGAGCTGTGTTTGCGGCAAAGCCATCAAGACAGTACACACTTCCGCTTGTAACGTTTACTTTTTTGAAAGCATAGTCGAAAGCCGAATTCAAGTTACCACCCAAAAATACTTCTGTTTCTCCATCTGCATTTTCAACCTCTGTTGAATTTTCAACAAACCAGGAATCCGCACCCGCAGGAGCTGTTAAATATTCTTCTTCGTCGGGATATTTTGCCAAATCCATAACCTCACCGTTAATAACGAGCTCACTCCAAATAGGAGCATCGTACAAGGTCGGGTTCATATCGAGGTAAATGTCTTGATTTACAACTTCGCCCAAGTCTCCACCCTCGGAAAGGCTAACCTGTTTCACCTTATCTGCTATGGATTTAGGAAGTTTTTTCTTGATTTTTTCGTCTTTAATGGGTTCAAGCTCTTTTGTAATTTCGATTGCACCTGTAATAACGGGTTTTTCATTCATATAACCTCTGTAAACTACAGGACCTTCTTTTGTACCACTGTCTTCGGAAGTAAAATCGAGTGTTTTGGTTATACGATATTCTCCCTCTCTTATGTTGACAACAACACCGCCTGCGGGATATTGTCCCGATTTTTTCATTTCTCTTATCTTATCTCTTGCTTTTTCAATTGTAAGATAAGGGCTGTCAATTGTTCCCATATTGGTATCACTACCTGTTGCGGAAACAAAAAGCTCTGTTGGTGTGTTGTCATTTTGTGCAAGTACAAATGTGGAAGATGATGCCACAACTGCCACTGTCATTGCAACTGACAAAATTTTTCTGATTGTGTTGTAATGTTTCATATACATTACCTCCTTATATAAAATTAAATTTTTTTACTGTATATTAATGTATGTCAACAAGACATCTGATACATTCCAAAATGTCATTGTCGTAAAACGAGCTGTCCTTTTGAGAATTTACAACGGTTACATCACCGAACACCGCTTTTGCGCCTTCGGGAATTTCGGTCATAGCCTGAATCTTACCGTCCTTTATGCACAAATCGGAGTTATCACAGTAGATAACACTTCCCATTGATGCTTCAAAAACCTTTGATTTTATATCACCGATTTTTGAATAATTTGTTTCAACAAATCCATCAATTCCGCTTAAAGTAACTGTTTTGTTTTTCAAATTTTCAAAAGTTACATTATCCATTGTTGTTTCGCAATTATTCTCATTTAAAGCAAATTCATGATCATAAAATTTATCTGTTAATGATATTGGATTGCTGTTTAAAACATAGTTACGATAAAGCTTACTTGACGGTACGTTTGGCCTATCCAAGCGTAAATTCCATGCAAGGTATGGGTATCGTCCAATCCAAATCGGAGAGGAATAGGTATATTCGGGAATTTTAGCTTTAAGTTGTTCGGAAGTTTCATCATACATTCCGTTTGCTTCTATCCCTATACCTGTTCCGTTTTTATAATATTCATTGCTTTCACTGTTACCAATTATAATGTTATCGTGAATTATATGCATACCGCCGTCGGAAGAAAAGATAGCGTGATTGTCTATATTTTCAAATATATTTCCTATTACGGTTACGCCTGTTGCTCCGTCAAGATATAGTCCATGAACACCATGTGTCGGACTTTGATTATAGGTTTTTATATCGTGAATATAATTATACCTTAAAACTCTGCCACGATTGTAATAATTTTGTCCCCAATAAAGAGCACCTGTGTCGTCACCGTATTTTGCACAATTGTGAATATTGTTATATTCAACAACAGTATCTATTGAAGCGCATATTGCCCAATCGTTCACATCGTAAATTTCATTATAACCAATATACAAACCGGGAGTTCCGTTTTTCCATTGATAATCGGTATGCTCATATATTGCTGCGGCGTGGTATGAATACACTCTGCCGACCTTATGAATTTTATTGTCGTATATACGTATGTTACAGGATAGCAATTTTCTATTGTCACCTGCAAGCATTGTAATTCCCTTTTCACCAACATCGAATATTTCACTTCTTTCGATATTGGAATTATAAGACGTTACATCTGCCGCATAATGAATACCGTCTGTACCGAAATTTCTAACGGTTACATTGTCGAAATTCACATCTGAGCTTTTATTGTCAATATATATTCCGTTGCCTTTACCACCGGAAAAGGTTATATTTTTAAAAGTAATATTTTTTGCACCGTTTACATACAAAAGATTATTCGGATTTTGAGTTAAACGTATATCAAGCTCCTGTGAATTTTCCGGAGGAATGAAATACAGTTTTTTGTTTGTACGGTCGATATAATATTCCGACGGTACGTCCAAAAGCTCCAACGCATTAACAAAATAGTAGGATCTGGGCTGTCCGTCATTTACCGTTTTTACTGTCCCCTCTTCTTTATGAAGCTCCTTTAAAGAAACTTTATATTTTGTATTCATAATATTTTCACTTGTAACATTTACCGCCTCAAGAACCCCAATATATTTCGGAGCAAACCAATCGTATACAAACAAATCGGAGCAATCAGTCAAATTTTTTACAACATTATATATATCGTTGTTCGCACCAAGCTTTATATTGTAAGAATACGACCAAGCAAGTGGTGTTTCACCGTCTGTTTGTGTTGCATCACTGTTCATACCGCCAAGCTTAATTACCCCGTCTGCTTCATTTGGATAACGTGCAAGATTCATAATCTCACCGTTAATCATAAGTTCGCTCCACATAGCACCGTTTCTTGAAGAATCGGTTCCACGATAGGATATTGTTCCCAAATCAACATTTTCATTTGACAAATCTATTACTTTTATATTATCCTTATATGTAGTAGCTTTTGATGTATCCAAACGATAAGCACCGTTTATTACAACTTTTTCATCTTTATAGCCTCGATAGGTTACTTTTTTGGTACAATTATTATCAAAAGTAAGACTATCATTCAAATAATCGTATTCGCCCTCTCTTATGTTGACAACAGCAGATTTTATGTCGGAAGAATTGTTTACATAATCTCGTGCTTCCTCAATAGTTTTGAAAGGTCTTTCAATAGAACCGTCTCCGCTTTCCTTTACACTGCCTGAAACAAATATTTCTGTAGGAGTGGAAATATCGGTTACGTCACGCTGTGTTGCTTCGCAAATGGGAACAAATGAATTGTTTTTCCAAAGGAAGCATTTTATATTGAATTTTTCAACATCGTCAAAATATGCAACAACGGATTTTTTATTGTTTACATCCACCTTTTCGTCAGTCAAATCCAGAAGCATTCCGTTTTCGTCATACATTCCAACATAAACTTCAGCATCCGAAACATTCCCCTTAATATCTGCCACAACCTTGATTTTTCCGTTTACCCTTGAAAGCTTTAAATCACAAAAATCAGACAAAGGCTTTGTTTTAAAACTTAGGTTGTATTCCTCACTTGTTGAACCGTAGGTGTTATCCTTGCTCGGAAGCATTGACGCAATTTTTAAAGAATATGTTTTGTCATAATTCCAGCCGTCAATTCTTGCCACAATAACCTGTTTATAATCGGGAGTATATTCCACAAAATAGTCTTCCACAAAATTTCCGTCTTCATAAAGAAGAAAATTATTCTTTGTAAAAGCCGAAGCTTCCAATGGTGCGGTAAATGTCACAGATAAAACATCTTTTGGGTCAACATTATCCGATTTATCTAAAATCGACGGAGAAATCATTTTCACCTCGTCACAATTTTCAACAGTAATGTTATCTATGTAATATACACCGTCTGTGTTGTTATCACCATGGTCATAAGTGTCGTTACACGACAAACTGAAACCCAATTTTGAAATACTTCCGTTATTTGTAAAAGCACGCCGGCTTTTATACTCATTATTTATGTAGGCATACGCTGTGGAATTGTTGTGATTGATTATAACTGTAATTTTATTGTAGTCATTATTAAGATTTTTTGCTTCTTCAATAAAAGTACCGGGATCACCACCCAAATTAATCAATGCAAAACCATTTGAAACACTTGTAATTTCTTTACCGTCTCCGTTAATAACAGATGGGAATTTTCTTGTCCATACCGTATTACTTTCAAGCTTTAAATCATAGGAAATTTTTGTGTATGCACTGCTTCCCACGTTTTCAATCGGAATTTCAAAGCCCATAGAACCTTTTTTATTATTTGCCGTTTGATTGGGAACGGTAAGTTTCAGTCCTTTTCCGTCTTGAGAATTAACAATTTCTGCTTTTGCTCCGCCTGAAAAGTTAACAGAACCGGGAACAAAAAGGGTTGAGTTTTTGTCAAGTGCTCCCAGTGGCATATTGTCAAAATCAAGTACGCAAGACTTTGAATTTTGCTGTTCAGCATATACGTCACATACCAAGAAGCAAGAAATAATAAATATAAATGCCAAACAACAACTTATAACTTTTTTAAATTTCATCATATAGTACCTCCTGATATACAC
>CAYPIJ010000007.1:0-24924 GCA_964410755.1 uncultured Oscillospiraceae bacterium
GCAACAAAAAGAAAAAGCAAAGGTATAAGCAGACAAAGTGAAAATATAAAAGAAAGTCTGTTTTTATATGAAACAGTAAGCCTGCCTTGAAATTTTTTAAAAAAACTCATATCGGAAAAACCTTTCTGTCGTTTTTTTAATATTATACATTATCTTAAAAAATTTGTCAAGTCAAAAAAGGGTCTAAAAGTCAAAAAAAGTAAAATTGGGGACCTGTAATATTCAGATTGGGGACTTGTTTTTTATGTGATTTTTTGATAAAATTATTATTAAGAAAATATGAAAGGCAGAATGATTATGATTACAACCAAGAAAAAAAAATTATGGACGGAAGTCAGAAAAAACAAATTTAACTATTTCTTACTTCTTCCTTCATTAGTCCTTGTTATAGTATTTTGCTATATGCCTTTTGGCGGTATCAAAATAGCTTTTCAAGACTACAACATTTACAGACCCGAGGCAAGCGAATGGGTCGGCTTTGAAAACTTTGTAAATGTGTTCTCCAACGAGGGAATGCTGAAAGCTATTGTAAACACCATATATTTGAGTGTCCTCAATTTGGTGATTTGCTTTCCTTTGGGAGTAATATTTGCAATTTTGCTCAATGAACTTCCAAACGGGCTTTTCAAAAAAAGTGTGCAAACGGTAAGTTATTTACCTCACTTTCTTTCCTGGATTTCTGTTATAGGTATCGTTACAACGCTTTTATCCAAGTCTGGTATAGTAAACGACTTGCTTATAATGTTGGGCGGAAAAGAAAGAGTTATGTTTTTGTCAAACCAAAGTTTGTTTGTTCCTCTCCTTATTATTCTTTCGGCGTGGAAAGGAATGGGCTGGGGTTCAATTATATATCTTGCGGCAATTTCCGGAATAGACGCTTCTCTTTATGAGGCTGCCACAATAGACGGTGCCGGAAAATTCAAACAAATTTGGCACATAACTATCCCCTCAATTATGCCCACAATAGTAATTATGCTTATAATGCAGTTGGGTTCACTTTTTACAAGTAACTTCGAACTTGTTTACGGCTTGCAAAATCCGTTTATAGATTTTGAAACCATAAATACTCTTATTTACAAACAAGGTATTGAGGGCGGAGACTATGCCAACACCACGGCATTCGGTTTGGCACAGGGGGCGATTAACTTTGCTCTTGTTGTAGCGGCAAACTACTTCTCCAAAAAGACAACCGAAATAGGATTATTCTAAGAAAAGGGGGAAATGAAGATGAAATTAAAACAACAATCTTTGGGGTATAAAATATTTTTCGGATTAAACATTTTGTTTATGATATTCATTATTTTTATAATGCTTTTTCCTTATCTTAACGTTTTGGCAAAAGCTTTGAATGACGGTGCTGACACGGCAAGAGGAGGAATAACACTTTTTCCGAGAAAATTCACTCTTGACAACTTCAAAACAATTTTAACGGAGCAGTCTTTTGTAAATTCGGCAATTGTTTCCGTTTTGAGAGTTTTAACATCTGTTGTGTTGGGAATTATGGTTCAGTTTTCAGCGGCTTACGCTTTGGCAAAAAAGAAATTTCCGTTTAAAGCGGCAATAACCATGCTTTTAATGCTTCCCGGCTATATATCGGCAGGACAGATTCCCACTTATGTGCTTTTCTCCGACCTTAAACTTTTAAACAGCTTTTGGGTATACATTTTGCCCGGCTTGTTTAGCTTTTACAATGTTATTGTTTTTAAAACCTTTATTCAAACAACGGTTCCCGATGCACTTCCGGAATCAGCCCGTATAGACGGTGCCGGGGAACTTACAATTATGGCAAGAATTGTCCTTCCTCTTTGTAAACCTGTTTTGGCAACGGTTGCACTTTGGATAATGGTTGCATCGTGGAACGATTGGACGACAACTCTTATGTACATAAGAAAACCGAGCCTTTATACTTTGCAATATAAAATGATGCAGTTGGTAAAGGAAAGCGAAAGAATGCAAAAACTTATTGAAGCGGCAAGAGAAGCGGGCCAGGACGTTTCAAATATGACTGTTCCAACCAGCGATGCACTTATTTCCGCTCAGGTTATAGTTACAACACTGCCTATTATTTGTGTTTATCCGTTCTTGCAGAAATACTTTGTTAAAGGTATTACCTTGGGTGCTGTAAAAGGATAAAAAGCGAAACAAATTCGGAAAAATATTCGTTTAAATAAGGGTACCCTTATTTGTGTTATATCTTGATACATATATAACAAGTATTTCCCGATAATTTAAAATTTTGAAAAAATTAAAAAAATATAAAAACAAAAAAGGAGCGAAAAAAGAATGAAAAAATTAAGAAAGGTAGCGGCTTTGCTTGCAAGTGTTATGGTGTTTAGCGCTTTTGCAAGCGGCTGCGGAAAAAAAGACGGAGAGGTGTCGGTTGATTTCGGCGACATCGAATTTGTGAATTTTGCCGATTATAAGGATGTTGACGACATTCCCGATTGGCAAGGGGATAGCGTAAAGCTTACCGTTTGGGGAAGAGCAAGCAGTCCCAACGACATTAACGTGGGAAAAATTTCTTCAAATGACGTTGTATCTCCCGAAATTCTTCGTATAACAGGTGTTGAATACGACAAAGAAAATTCATTTGACAACAGTGGTTCTTCATTTGATGCAATGGTTGCAAAGATGATTGCGGCAGACGATTACCCGGATATGGCATACAGTATTCCTCAGCTTGACGGACTTATTGACAAGGGTGTACTTTTCAGACTTGATAAATATATTGAAAAATATTGCCCAAATCTTTACAAATTGTTTGGACCTGAATCCAAAGTATACGGTGACGATTGGAATCGTCAGATGAAAACATACGGCGGTGTTTATGCAATTTCCAATTCTGCAAACCGTTCAGGTGTTCGTGCAATGGTTGAACAAGATAAAGCTTACGATTTGACAGATCAGGAAATTATCGGTGTTTCCGGTGTTGGCGGACACGATTACGGTTATTTCTATATGAGAGATGACGTTTTGAAAGCACTTTTCCCTCAAGCACACACAGCAAAAGAACTTGAAGCAATTTATGCTAAAAACGGTACATTCACAGAAGAAGAAATTTTCGACGTACCTATCGAATCCCCACAGGATTTCATAGATTTGCTTTATGATGTTCAAGATTATATTAAAGCAAACAATATGAAAGACACATATCCGACTTTCTCTCATAACGGAACAGATAACTGGGGTGCTCTTACGAATATGGGGCCCGTATTCGGATATTACGGAAACTATTTCTCATATTTCGACAAAAAAGACCAAACAATCAAATACACATTTGAACAGGATTGGTTTAAAGATATTCTTAAAACATGGAACAAGCTTATCAACGACGATGTTGCATCTCAGGAAGCATTGCTCGACACAGATGCAACGCACAAAGAAAAATTAAATTCGGGTAAGTTTATTATTACTCAGTTTTCAAGACCGTCTGATGATTCTTTAAATGGTGAATACAGTTACAGACCTGTTTACTGTAAATATAAATTCGACACAGATACATTTGTAAAAACAGAAACAGACGAAGCATCTATAATGAAAATTTCTTACTTCAACAAAAATATGTCTGAAGAACAGCTGGTTCAGGCTTTGAGAGCTATGGATTTGCTTGCTTCCGATGCAGGACAGAAATTGACATATTGGGGACCGAGAAAAGCAGGCCTCTACACAGAAACAAAGGACGGCAAGCTTCAATTTAAGGGCGAACTTGCAGACCAACTCAGACTTGACGGTTTGAACGACGCTAAATTGAAATACAACCTTGACGGTAACGCATGGCCACAATATCCGAAAGTAGTTGCTTCCAATTACTTCCCCGGAATATTCTATTCAAACACATTTAAATGGAGTACAATGTATACGCCTGCTATTTTGGAACAGGCACATACTGTTAAAAGTATTTCACCCGATATTTATACAGCACCGTTCTTGTCTGGTGTAGACGGTTGTGACGAATTCTGGGCTTCAAGAAATGCTTTTGAATCGGAAATGCTTAAAATATTTGCTTCTGCAAATGATAAAGAATTTGAAACAAACTATAAAAATATGGTTGACTTAGCTCGTAAAAACGGCTATGACGAAGAAACCTTGAAAGAAGCAAACGAATTCTTTAAAGATTACAACAAGGATTATATGGATAACTTAAAATAATATTGAAAGGTATGCTGAATATGAAAAACAAAAGCAGAATTTTTGCATTGATATGTACCTTGATGCTCATTTTCACGGTGTTGCCGAGCGGTGTCTCGGCAGCTCCGGCTACAATATATGTCAATGCTGAAAATGTAGTTTCGGGCGGTCAAAATGTGGGTTATTACGACACAGGGGCCTCCGGTACTCTTGAATCTCCCTGGGTAAACGGAACTTATGGCTACACTGTAATTTTGAGAGGTAAGGAATGGGTAAAATATGAGGTTAAGGCACCTGCTGCCGGTGAATATACTCTTCTTTTGAGATACGGTAAAGGTCCAAACGGAACAATTTCCATTACTGCCGAAAACCAATCTACAGGTGAGGTTAAAACGGGCTCTTTGGACGGTACTGAAACGTACTATAACAGTATGCAGGACGTTGCAATAGGTAGATTTAACCTTAAAGCAGGTAAAAACGTTATCGTTATTAAAGACCCGGGCGATGCAATTTATATGGATATGATTATTTTGGAGCCTGTAGTTGACAAAAGCGGAGAACTTGACTTTTCCGAAAAAGAAGGCCCGTATATCAAGCATTTTCTTCCTTGCATTGTTGAGGGCGAAGATTACGATATAGGAACAACAGGTTCAAAATCCGCCGACGGTAAAAACAATAAGGGTAAATACAGAAAAAATGACCCTCTTGATATTGAAGAAATTTCAAAAAATTCAAATAAGTATTACTTAATCTTAAACAGTGAGGAGTATGCAAATTATACTGTTGAATGTGAATACACCGATGTGTATAATTTGTCTGTTGACCTTATAAACGCAGGTACGGCTCAATTTTATATTGACGGTTGCGAGCAACCTATCGAGCTTACAAAGGCAGAAAAAGGCGAAAGCACATTGTCGCAAAACGTTTATTTGAAAAAAGGTACTCACGTTGTAAAGGTTCAACCGGGAAGCGGTGAAATAAGCTTGGATAAATTCAGCTTTACAGCTTCCGAAAATTACGAAAACGTTTTTGACCCCGAAAATGCGGTTGTGAAAGAAGATGTTGTGGTTGAAGAAAGCAAAAACGAAGTTTACAAAGAGCTTTACGTTTCCGAAAACGGAAGTGACGACAACGACGGTAGCAAAAATGCACCGTACAAAACAATTGCAAAAGCAAAAGAAACGGTAAGAACGTTGAGGGATTCAATGACAGGCGATATATATGTTTATATTGAACCCGGTTATTACAAACAGCTTGAAACACTTACTTTCGACCCACAGGACGGTGGTAAAGATAATTACAACGTTATCTACAAAGGTACAACACCTTTCAAAGAATCCGTAATCGGTGGCGGTACACATATTACAGGCTGGGAAAAAACAGGAAATGAACTTTATAAAGCTCATTTCGACAGCGAAAACGACATCAGAAACCTTTATGTAAACGATGTTCCCGCTTTCAGAGCAAGAACAAAATATACATATAAGCCTACAGGCTTCTATACAAACGAAGGTTCAAAGTATAATCAAGACGGAATGACTTTCAATCGTAAAAACTTCCCGACGGAATTTTATGACCCGTCAAGAATGGAATGCTGGTGGATTGTTGAATGGAACAACTACTATACACCCATAAAGGATATTACTTATGAAGAAGATACGGTAAGAGTTGAAATGGAACAGCCTTATTTCGGAAACTATGACCCCAATGGATTTTCTTCACCCATAAGATCGGCATCTCCTACAGTTTTCATTAACGATTTAACACTTCTTGACGAGCCGGGCGAGTTTTATTTCGATATGAAAAATAAAACTATCTACTATTTCCCTCGTGAAGGAGAAACACTTGACAACGTTTATGCAGGTGAAACCGAAATTCTTATAAAGGCAGACGGAACACCGGAAAATAAGATAAAAAATCTTTATTTTGAAAGACTATCTTTCAAACACGGTGCATATTACGGAACAAACACAGGTATTTCAACAAGTCAGGCGGATGTTATTCACGACTATGATTCGAATAGATCTGCTATTTATACAGGTAATGTTTTTCCCGGTCAGATAGCATTCAATCACGTTGACAATGTTCGTGTGACCGATTGTCACTTTGTTGGTTTGGGTTCTTGTGCACTTTCATTGTATGACGGTGTTATCAATACAAAGGTAATCGGAAACGTGTTTAACGATATTAGCGGTTCAGCCGTTTCTATCAGTAATTTCCGTCCCAAAAACATTATGCCCGAGGGTATGGAAAGATGCAAAAATATTGAATTTTCCAATAACCTTATAAGAAGAGTTTCTTATGAATACAGAGCATCTCCCGCTATTACAAACTACTACTCAACCAACGTTACAATAAGCCATAACGATATTGAAGATGTACCTTATTCCGGTATTTCCAACGGTTGGGGTTGGGGAGAATTTGACAACAAGGAAGACGGTAATCATAACATTTGCTACAACAGAATTGTAAACGTTATGGATACTCACGACGGTGCCCATATTTACACATTGGGACCTTGCAGAGGAACTAAAATTTACGGTAACTACTTGTGGAAAACATTGGACTATCGTGGAGGTATCTACCTTGACGAGGGTTCCGGTTACTATGAAGTTTACAACAATGTTGTTGGTGGTTCCGGTGACTCCTATTGGTTCTACGGAAGACCAAACGCAAGACTTAGTAACAACGTTGTTCACGATAACTTCTCCGATACCGATTCAAAATCCGTTGACGAAAAGAACGTAAACTATTACAATAATAAAGTTGAAAAAGCAGGAGTTAACGGTAATTGGAGTGCGGAAGCACAGACAATTATAGATAATGCAGGCTTGGAAGATGCATACAGCCATTTGTATGCAAAAGCAGAAATTCTTCCTGCTGCCGCAAACTACGTTAAAACTCGTCCAAACGATACATTCAAAGGCAGAAATGAATGGATTGCTCCCGGTGGATATATTAACTATTTCGAGCCAAAGGGCTTAACACCAAACGTTTATTCAACAGGTAGCATCGGTGACACGGAAGAGGGAGAATGGGAAGAATACGAAGTTCCTATTTTCAAAAGCGGTAAACATAAATTCATTATTCAGGCTGGAACTGCCATTGAAGGTACTGAATTGAGACTTACCGTTGACGGCGAAGTTTTAATCGATAACCTTTCTATTCCTCAAAATGACGATAAAACTTGGACTACACACGAAGTTGAGGGTGGAGAGTATTATTTGGAAAAAGGTACTCACATTGTAAGAATAGAACATGCTAAACAGAACTTTATGTTTGGACCTTTCAAATTTGTAAACGGTGATGACCTTATCACTTCCGACCCCGAATATGACGAAGGCAAATTGCCAAGCGAAATTTTGGCTGAAGAACCTTGTCCATTCGACGATTTGAGAACTCATTGGTCTAAAGACAATGTTTTGAGCCTTTACGATGCAGGACACATAAAAGGTGTTTCCGAAACACTTTTTGCACCTGACAGAGAAATCACACTTTACGAAACACTTTTGCTTGCAATGCGTGTTTCGGGCGAAGATGAAACAAAATGGGCTGAAAAACTTTCTGAATTGGGACTTTCGGACAAAATAGCAACAGTAAACAATGCGGTAAACCGTGAAGAATTTTGCGATGTTATTATGAAGTTCTACGCACAGAAAAACGGTCCTTACAATTTAACTGCCGACTATAACGCTTACAGCGACTTTTCCGAGATTTCGGAAAAATATTATTCGGCGGTTTGGGGAGCTAAAACCGCACACCTTATGTCGGGCGATACGGCAGGCAACTTTAACCCAAAAAACACACTAACAAGAGGCGAGGCAGCAACGGTAATTGACAGATTTAGTGCTTTAATTAACTAAAAATTTTAAAAAAATAAAGTTCGAGTAAAATCGAAAGAAAGGATTTTTAATATGAAAAATTTAAAATCAAAAAAATTAGTTTCCCTCTTTTTAACAATGCTTATGCTACTTTCTTGTATGAGTATATTTGTGGTAAATGCCGAGATTGATACTTCTGTTTCAAATCATGGAAAAAACATTATCATTACCGCAAAAAACGATATGATTGAAAAAGAAAGTATAGACACGAAAATCGAAAACGGTAGAGTTGGTTTTACGTCCAATAACGGGTACATAGTATTTAAAATTAACGCACCTATGGATGGTAAGTATAAGGTTACATTTTTAAATGTTTATACATATTCCGATGAATGGGTTAGATTTTACAAATATAACGGAACAGATTTCAGTACACAGATTGCAGCAGGACATTTTCATGTTGATAATGCGAATACATCACAATGGATTACCGACAGCGGAACTAAAGATATAGTTGTGCCGTTAACAAAAGGCGAAAATAAATTGAAAGTGAAAATAGCTTCTGCTTCAGGCAGATTTATTGACAGAATTGCTTTTGAATACGAAGAAGAACAGAGTGTAGATGCAATGTTTTCCGACGCTGATTATATCAATGGTTCAAAAACAGTTAAAAAAAGTGAAGAAACAGAAATAACAGTTTCGGGAAATGCATTTGAGGCTTGGAGTGCTTTGGGATATCCAACACCATATAATGAATTTCAAATGACAAAGGGCAGAGCAATCGGTTTTGATGTTGATTTTCTTGTATCGGGAAAATATGTGGTTACTTTAACTTCAGGCGGTAATCCTAACTATGTTCCGAAGTTTGTTTTGACAAATAATAATACAGGTGATTCAATATCAAGATTAACAGAACAAGAAAATGATATTACTGTATTGAGACAATATGAAATGGGAACAATCGACATAAATCGTGGTGATGTTTTAACTTTGGAAAATGTTACTGGTGGTGGTGATACTCGTTTTCAAAAATTGACTTTTAAACGTGTGGGTGATATTGAAGTAATAAAAATTAAAGCTACTGGTTCAATCATTGAAAAAGAAAGTGTAGACACAAAAATCGAAAACGGTAGAGTTGGTTTTACATCTCACAACGGTTATATAGTTTTTAATGTTTATGCTCCAACAACTGCTAATTATAAAGTTACATTTGAAAATATTTATACATATTCCGATGAATGGGTTAGATTTTATAAATATAACGGAACAGATTTCAGTACACAGATTGCAGCAGGACATTTTCATGTTGATAATGCGAATACATCACAATGGATTACCGACAGCGGAACTAAAGATATAGTTGTGCCGTTAACAAAAGGCGAAAATAAATTGAAAGTGAAAATAGCTTCTGCTTCAGGCAGATTTATTGACAGAATTATATTCAATTATACAGAGCCGAAACCGATAACTGTTAGCTATAAAGATTTTGAATATGTTGATCGTGTTCAACAAAGCTATCCGCATACAGAGTATTATGGTCTAGCTTGGATGGCAAAAGGCAGAAGCTTGAGTATGTGCTTTACTCAAGCGCTTACAGGTGGTACATACAGAGTTAAAATCCAAGGTTATTCTTGTAATGATAACGTTTCTACCGAAGAATATAAAAAAGAACCAAAATTGGATTTTATTAATGAAATGAACGGTTCAAGATATCAGATTAAATTCCCAAGCTATGAAAACGTGGGAAGAACTCTTCAAACTGTTGAGGTAGGCGTTTTTGAACTCAACTATGGTGATGTTTTAACTGTTGAATGCAATGATATATATTCAGCTTTTAGCGGTTTAGTATTTGAAAAAGTTGAAAGCATAAAGGTAAACGGTGACGTTGACGGAAGCTTGAAAGGTGGAGACAACACAGTTGTTGTTCCTGCAAACTTCGATTCAAAATTAACAAGCAATGCTGTAATTTTCGGTGCGGTTTACAACGACGGCGTACTTTACAGCGTGGATATGAAAGACTATTCACAAACAGGGGGTGCAACTCTTAATTTAAAAGCACCAAGCGATTTAACAAAAGTAACATACAAAATTTTCTTTTGGGAAAAAGAAACATTGAAACCTATTTTAAGTACATATCCTGCAGTTGACACAACAACAAATACAGTTTATGTTTCAAAAAAAGGTTTTGATATGAACAATGGTAACGAAGCTACTCCGGTAGCTTCGTTGCAAAGAGCAAAGGAGTTGGCTAATGAAAAAAAGAGCTCGATTGACAGCGATATAGAAGTAATAATCGGAGAGGGCGAATACAATCTTGAAAACGAACTTTTCTTTTTGGGTGCCGATTCCGGGAATGGCGACCATAAAATAATATACAGAGGTGCCGAAAACGGAAAAACGGTTATAAACGGCGGTGTTAAGCTTGAAAATTGGATATCTGATGGCAATTTGAAAGTTGCAACAAACGACAAAATCAAAAATAAAGTAAGACATCTTAGCGTAAATGACGGATATACAGCAATGTCACGAAGCCCAAAAATCACAAACGGAATTACCGTTTCGGGAAATAATCTTGTTATTGAAAATTCAAAATTGGGTTCTTTCGACAAAGAAAAACTTAAAAATGAGAAAAATGCGGAAGTTTACGGAGTTATGGGCTTTTCCGATGTGAGAATACCCGTTAAAGAGTTTATTGTTGGCGATAGTTCAACAACAATTGTTTTCGACCCGACTTCAACAGCTATTCACGACTACACAAAAACAGTTGAGGGTGAAAAAAAAGAAATTCCAACAGCACAACGTTTTGTTGACTGGATAGGTACTCACAATTCACAGAGTTTCGGTGGAATTTACATTGAAAATGCGTTGGCTTTCACAGATAGCGAGGGTGAATATTATTGCGATACCGAAAACCACAAAATTTATTATTACACAGCGGATTCTGTGGGAAATATGGCAATATATGCACCAATAAGCGAAGGACTTTTGAATTTTGACGGTGTTAAAAATGTAACAATCGAAAATATTACTTTTAAAAACGGTACTTGGAACAGACCTTCCGTTTACGGAATGGTAACACGCCAGGCAGAAAAGTATGACGTTAAGAAAAATGAATTTGCGGAACGTGGAGGCGACCTTGTAAAAGGGCAAATTACTCTTAATAATTGCGAAAACGTTGTGATTAAAAACAATACACTTAAAAATATGGGTTCAACCGCAATTGCTTTGAGACTTAACAATAAAAATTGCGAAGTTTCGGGAAATACCATTAAAAATACAGCAGGCGGTGCAATCAGCGTGGGACATCTTATTGACAGAGAGAAAAACACACAAAATATTGTTGTTAAAAACAACGACATCGACAATGCGGGCTTACAATACAGAAGCTGTCCCGCAATAACGGTGTATTTTGCAAACGGTGTTCAAATTCTTCACAATGACATCAACAACGTTGCATATACGGGAATCAGTTTAGGTTTGAGCTGGACGGAATATGTTGCTAATGTTGGAAATTATGAAGTTGCATACAATAAGGTTGCAAATGTAATGACCGAAACAGATGACGGTAGCCATATTTATACAAACGGCCCGATTTTCGGAACAAAAATACACGATAACTACCTTGTAAAGGGTAACGGTTGGCAAAACGGACAAAATTCACCCGACAGAGGCGGAATTTATTTCGATAACGGTTCTTGCGACATTGAAGCTTATAACAATGTAATAGAGCAATGCGGAACATGGCTTTTTGCCGTTGACACAAGACTTGGCAAATATTGCCCTAATAACGGAATAAATTGTTCAGATTGTAATAACAGAACTTGTAAAGAAACAGAGCTTAAAGTACATGATAACTATACAGACACAAATGTGGTTGTGAATAGTGCAACAAATACAATAACAGTTACAAATACAGTTTCAAATACATCAACAAATGCTGTAAACATTAAAAATGTGGCTGGAGTTGAAAAATAAAATTCAAGTGGTTAAAAATATTTTAACATAAAATAAATTTACGAAAGGAAGTAAATTATGAAGAAACTAAAATCAAAGAAAATCGTTTCAATGCTTTTGGCAATTATGATGCTTGCAAGCACTTTTACGGTTTTCGCAAATGAAACACAAACGGCAGACGGCGTTATTGTTTTAAACAGTGACGACTTAATTTCCACAGAATCCGGAATAGGACATAACGGCAATGCCGATATAAAATCGGATTATGTCGGAACATTCGGCACAGGTGGATGGGCACGTTATTTGGCTTATGCCGAAAAATCGGGGGAATATGAAATTTCCTTTGATATGTCAAGACCGAAATGGACGGGTGATGCGTGGATAAGCGTATACAACGAAATGCAAGGTATGAAAACTACAGCCGTTTTTGGCATAAGTGACGGTGTAAGAAATGAAGATTACCAGCCTAAGTATTTTAACGGTACTCCCTGGTTTTTTTCAACCTCGGCAACAACGGATAATAAGTCGGATATGACTATTTATTTGAATAAGGGCTATAATATATTGAAGGTTATGGCACAAGATACATATATGTACAATATAAAGCTTACACCTCTTTTTGAAGCTCCCGAGTGCTACGGCTTTAAGCTTAACGGTGAACAGCTTACTTCTGTTCAAATACCGCAGGCAGGCTCCGCAACATTTGATGTTTATGCGGACGAAGCCGGAAGCTATCAGCTTTCTTTGAAAGTACATTCGGATTATGCGGAAATGATTGATATTGTTACAGTGAATGGTAAAGACTATACAGGCGGAGCTGTTGACGGTAACCATAAAATTGAATTTATCACAAATTGGTCCGAAACGTGGAGCCAGGGCAGAGCCTTGCCTACAGTTGACCTTAAAAAGGGTAAAAACACAGTTACATTAAAAAGAATAAGCGGAAACAATGTTCCCATAACAATTTACGGTTTGAGATTTGTTAAAACAAGCAATGAACAAGTGGAAGAAACAGGTGTATTGAAAGCAGATATTACCAAAAATAATCTTGCAACTCATATTCCTGCAAACAGCGTTATCGTAGATGACGAAAATATTATTTTAAATACTCAAAATTCGGAAAAAACATTCGGACTTGTAACATTTAAAGAAAATTTTGAGGGCGGAACTTACGATGCGACAATAACTTGGGGTGAAACCGTAAGTGAAGAAACTGAAGTTAAAATTAAATCTTTGAAAAATGGCGAAGAATTTAATTTTACAATTCCGTCAGGTACCTTATCCAGCGGAAAAGTTACAAAACGCATTGATCTTAAAGGCGGAGAAGATACATATCTTGTGACTACTTTAAGTGGTAGTGCAAAAATAAGCAAAATTACATTTAATAATATAGACAACCCACCCGCACTTGTTGAAGACGACCTTCCTGTGGTTACTCTTACGGCTTTGGGAGACGAAAATGAATTCGGTAGCGATAAGTTTGTAAAATATGACAACAGCTACAATATTTCATTCGGTTCAAATGACGAAACAAAAACCTATGTGTTGGCTGTTGAGTGTGACGGCGAAGAACCTCAATTCAACGTTTACGTTGACACAGTAAAAATTTACGAAAACGTTTCGGGAAAAGAACTCGGAGATTTGGTTTTCCAAAAAGGAGACCATAATTTAAAGGTTGAATATGTTGATTCAGACCCCAACGTTACAAAAATCACCTTGAATAAAAAATCGGAAGCAAAAGGTGAATCTGTTACAAGATTGTTTAGTGATGCTTATGACCTTAGCGATGGTGTTACCGTTGGCGGTGACTATATTTATATGAAAGGCGGTACTACCGCAAAATTTGATTTTGATATGCCAAAAAGCGGAAAATATCTTCTTCACCTTTTCTATGCTACTCATGGTGGTAGAGAATGGTATGATATCAAAAATGAAACTACATCAGACGGAATAAACCGTATTTTTGACGGAAGTTCCAAACAGACTGAAGCTATTGAAGCATTTACAGATGGTACCGAGTCGACCTATGCAAAAAATATTATTGAATTTGCTGCAGGCAAAAACGTAGTTAGAGTGAAAAAGTCAAACAACCCTGGATATATTTACAAAATGACTTTTGAATATATTCCCACGGAAGTAGTTGTAAAATCCGCAAAAGTAGGCGGAGTTGAACTTTTGGGATATAACAAAATTACTCCATCTGCGGATAAAATCGAACTTACATTTTCCGATAGTTTAAACGATAGTGCTTTGGAATCCCACATTACCGTTAAAGATTCATTCGGTGAAGAATATCCGTTCTCTGTAAGTGCGAAAGATTCAACAGCAACATTGAAGCTTAAAAAATCATTGCAACCAGATATGCAATATTCAATATTTGTAAGTGGTGTTGAATGTGCAAATGCGGAGATGACCGAAGACAAAACAATTACTTTTGAAACAAGAGAAGCAATCAGCGACGGTGTAACAAACATTACTTGCGAAAGTGTGGTTACAAACCTCGAAACAGTAACTGCAAAAGGTATTGTTACAAATAAAGACGGCGACATCATGGAGGGCAGAGAAGTAAAAATGTATCTTTGGCCTTTGGGTAGCGAAAACAAAATTTATTTGGGCAGTGCGGTAAGTAATGAAAACGGTGAATACGTTGTAAGCGGTTCAATCGACCGTAGCAATTACGACAGCGGAAAATACGGAATTTATCTTGTTCCGCAGTATGACACAAGTTCATATATAACAGAGTCAATCATTTATGTTGACAGTTCAAGCACAACAGACATCGCAACAGCTTTTGCAAATGCAACAACTGTGGAACTTGTAAAAAAAGTATTTGAAGATTACAAAAATCTTATCAGTGTTAAACCTCAAAAGGACGTTTTGACAGTTGGTGAAAATCTTTACAATCATTTTATTTCATACGAACTTAGCGATATGAACAGTTTTTATGAATATTACGATAAAATGTATATGTTTGAGGGAATGAGAAACAGTGCAACTGTTGAAGATTTGGGAACATTCCTTTACAATGAGGAAAATTGCGAAAAAATCGGTTTTGATTACGACAAAATTTCTCTTATTACCGAGAATAAAACAGATTTCTTAACAGAAGTTAAGGGAATAACAGAGACAAGCTTTGAGGAATATGTTGAAAAATTTGAAGAAATTCTTGAAAATTACTTGTATACTGAAAGTAAGAAAACAGACATCGCTCTTAATTTCGGAAATATTTCCGTAACCAAAGGTAAAGAATTTAAGCTTGAATTGGACGGCGGAAAAATTTTGGAAAATGTTAAAAAGATTGAATTAAGCGTTGACTTTGGAAATGCAAATGCAATCGACAGCGAAAACTGCACATTGACCTCCGCACAAAAAGGCGATAAAACAGTAACGGTTGAAAACGGTGAAGTTAATGTTAAATATACATATAAAGAGCTTTGCAATATGCAAAATCTTGCAACTTTAACATTTACCGCAAACACCGTTGGAAATTACAATGTAAGCTACGGCGGAAAAATTTACTATGACTTTAACGGTTATGAAATTGTTAAAGATTTTACAGAGGGCTCATTTAACTTTAATGTTGAAAACGTAACAGTTTCAACACCGAGTGTAAGACCGGGAACAAGCTTTGTCGGTGGTAGCACCGGTGGTGGCGGAGGCGGAGGATATACTCCACCGAAAAACGATAATATTGTAAATGACAACAATCAGACGAATAACGAAAGTGAATATTTTGACGACCTTAAAAATCACGAATGGGCTAAAGAAAGCATTGACGCACTTGTTAAAAAAGGCGTAATTTCAAAAGACGAAAGCAAAACATTCCGTCCCGATGACAGCATTACCCGTGAAGAGTTTGTTAAAATGATAATCAGCCTTTTGGATATAAAGGCAGTATCGGGAAATATTGATTTCAACGATTTACCGAAAGACCATTGGGCATATACGTTTATTGCAACGGCAGTGGAAAACGACATTATTTCCGGAATGGGTAACGGAAGCTTCGGAGTTGGAGAAAACATTACCCGTGAACAGATGGCAACAATCGTTGCAAGAGTTTTAAAGCTTTACAACAGAACTGAAGCATCTGCAGACGGAGCATTTGCCGATGATTCCGACATTGCGGATTATGCAAAGACGGCAGTTATGACAATGAAATATTACAAAATTATAAACGGTGTGGGAGACAACATTTTTGCACCGAAATCAAACGCAACAAGAGCCCAGGCGGCAAAAATTATATATGAACTTTCAAAGGTGGTGGGATTATGAGAAAAATAATATATTTATTACTTGTTTTTACAATGCTTTTTGTACCCATTAGTGCAAATGCGGAAACGGTTACAAAATCTTACGATAATTTAAATGCAATAGGAATTACATTGGAAGAAATGGGTGTTGCTTCACTTGACGATGAGGCAACAAGATCCCATCTTGCATATCTTGCATCAAAACTTTCCGACGGGGAAACTTACGAAAAATGTCAACCTGTGTTTGTTGATGTAAACGAAAAAAATACTTTGTCGGGATATATCCAAAATGCTTATAAGCTTGGAATTTTAAGTGGAAAAACGGCTGAAGTATTCGGGCCGGATGAAGCTGTAAGTATGGATGCGGTAAACAAGGTTTTTTCAATCGTTGCAGGTTATGAAGAATTTGCAATGCTTATGGGCGGTTATCCGCAAGGTTATAAAAAAGCCGTAAGCATGATGGGGCTTAGAACTTATGCCGAAACAAACAGCAACGGAAACATTACGGTAAGAGGCTTGTTTAATGCGGCAGAGGACTTTTTAAAAACAGAGTATAACAAATTCAATTATGCAATTACAAACGGTGTTTCCAACATTCAGACAACAAATGTTAAAACTTCCGTATTGTCGGAGCTTCATAAAATTGACGTATATGAAGGAAAAATCGTTGACGTTGACGACTCTTCCTATTGTGCGAGTATAGTTGTTTCAAAAAACGTAAACGAATGTAACAGCGTTAATTATGCTGTTTCGCAGAAAATCAGCTTGAAATCCGTAAGAACAATTAATCTTTATGCTTTGGAAGGTGTAAAAGTTAGATTTTGGGTAAATGAGGACCGTGAAATTGTAAATGCTGTAACTTCCGAAAACACAAACGTTGAATTTCTTGTTGTTGATTCCATAAACGGCGATACTTCCGCAGAGTCATCTTATGCAAGCAAATACATTGAAAAAATCGTTTTCACAACGGATAAGAAAATTTATAAAACAACAGACGATTTCTCTGTTAAATATAATTTCGACTTTACAACAAGACCTGTAAAATTAGCATCAAAATATGTTAAAGTTGTTTTTGAAGATGACAAAGTTGCATTTTTGGAAACTTGGGACTTGCAAGAGGGCGGTATTATAAATGTTGTCGGTGAAGATTATATTCAGTATACGCAAGGCGGAAACACAAGCAAGAGATTGTCCGCACTTGAGGATTACACAAGAAAAATATTGTATTCCGATACAAAATCGGGTAACTTTATGGACGTAAAACCGGGTGCATATTTCGACTTTTACAAAACAACCGACACAATTGTTATGGTTGCAAGTGAAAAGAAATTGACGGATAAATTGGTTGCCGTTTCAAACGATTATGTATATTTGGGTAACGGCGAATATCTTTTAAATGAAAATTATTACGTTAAAAATTCTTACGGTGCATATCAGAAAAACGGAGATTTGTCAAGATTGTTCGGTGAAACCGTTTCGGCTTATTTCAACGCTTCCGGTGAGTGTTGCTATTTTGAAATTTATGATAACGCAAACCTTACGGATAAAGAATTTACAGGCATAATCTTAGGTTCAAAATCCGATTCTTGGGGTGAAAACACACAACTTCAGGTATTTTCTTTCGAGGGAGAAGGAAAAACGGAAGTTTACAACTTGAAAGATAAATGCATTTTACCGGCTGACAAAACAAGAGTAGATATATTGGCTATTAAAGATGATACAAACGCAGATCATATTTTTAAATTTATTTTGGACGGTAATAAACAAATAGTTGAAATTACTTATCCTCAATATTTCTATTTTTACAGCGACGGTGCCGTAAGAGATGCAAAGGCTTTGGATATATCGCAAATTCCTTATGTGGAACAAAAATATTTTACTCCCCAATATCAGGGGTTTAGCAATTCCGAGGGAAATAAAGTATTTATAGGCAGTGCACCCGCAAAAGTATTGATTAAAAACGCAAAAGGCGATTTGGAATTGAAATCTGTTTCATATACCTCCATTTACGGTAACACAGGTAAAAAAATCGATATGCATGCATTTGGTGACGATTTTTCAGCCGAACCGAGCCTTGTACTCATTTGCGGACAAACCGATACTTTGGCTTCAAGATTATCATATAAAGGTTTTGTAACAAATTCTTACAAAGCATTGGATAGTGTCGGAGAAGTTACAAATATGGTGGAAATTGTATCTACATTGGGCGTAAAAGAATATAAGGTTGACGACGAAACATTGGCTAAATTGGGCAGTGATTTTGCAAATAATCCGAGTTATATTCAGTTTAAGGTAAATACCTATAATAATGATAACGATATTGCACTTGAGGGTGTTTCAAAAGGCGTAAAATTAAGTGAAGTGTTAAATGATCCCGAGGGCAATGGATTTAAGGTGGATACTGTTTTGAAAACAAACGCAAAACGTGTATATTTTGAAAACGGCAAAGTGGGCGAAAACTACGAAGCTTCAATTTTCAGAATAGATTCCGAAAACAGAATCCAAAGTATTACCGTATCGGATATTTCTCAAGGTGATACACTCATTTATACAACAGGCTCTCATGGTCTTTCATTGGTACTTGTGAAATAATGTATTTAAAAAAGGAGGTTGCGAAAGTTTTGTTTGCAGCCTCCGATTTTGTTATTTTTTATGAAATTTTTCTTTAAAAACGGAGTGTTTTTCGGAGAAAATAAAAAAATTCAAAAAAAATTAATTTTTTTTCAAAAAAGACTTGATTTTTTGAATAATATCTGCTATAATAGTACCTGTTATGTTATGCGATGAAGTGGGAAGTGGCTCACAAGCCCCATAACCGAGGGCTTTTGAGGGAATTTCCATGGAGTATGTCCGATTTGAAACCGGGCGGCTAAATTACGGTTGTCTTACACTCGTTTTGTGTGTAAATGTTCATACACGTTTTTTATGCCCCGAATTTTATTACTTAAAATTTCGGGAAATTTAATGTAAAGGATATGAAACACACGGATAGGTGTCAAGAAAATTCACCGTGAAGCCATAACGTCAAACTATTCAAATTTTTTAGGAGGAAAACGGTAATGGCAGCAATGAAAGAAAAAATCAGAATCAGACTTAAAGCTTACGACCATGTAATCTTAGACCAGTCTGCGCAGAAGGTTGTGGAAACAGCTAAAAGAACAGGTGCCGGTGTTTCCGGTCCGGTTCCGCTCCCAACCAAAAAGGAAGTTGTTACTATCTTGAGAGCTGTACACAAGTACAAAGATTCTCGTGAACAATTCGAAATGAGAACTCACAAGAGAATGATCGACATCCTTAATCCAACATCAAAAACAGTTGATGCTTTGATGAAATTGGATTTACCCGCCGGTGTTGAGTTTGACATCAAACTTTAATGCTAAAGGGGCAAAGGCGAAAAGCTTTTGCGAAAAGTTAAGACATATATTTCTTATATATATGTAATCGCAACGTTTTTTAAAACGGAAGCCATCCTGTGTCAGGCAACCGTAAAATGTGGAGAAAAATGTTGCAAAAAGCCTGTCCTTTAAATCTTTTATGAAGGACAAAGGTCATGTCGGAAAAACCGACCAATAACCATAGGAGGAAAAGAATATGGAAAAAGCAATCTTGGGTAAAAAAATCGGTATGACTCAACTTTTCTCAGAAACAGGCAAATTTATTCCTGTTACTGTAGTTGAAGCAGGTCCATGCGTGGTTACTCAGAAAAAGACTGTTGAAACAGACGGTTACAACAGTATTCAGGTAGGCTTCGTTGAAGCAAGAGAAAAAAAGGTTAACAAACCTATGAAAGGTCACTTTGACAAAGCCGGCGTTTCAGCTAAGAAATTCTTGAGAGAATTCAGAGTTGCGGACGCAAACGCTTACGAACTCGGTCAGGAAATCAAAGCTACCGTTTTTGAAGCAGGAGACCTCGTTGATGTAACAGGTACTTCAAAAGGTAAAGGCTACCAGGGTGTTATTAAAAGACACGGTCAGTCAAGAGTTCCTATGTCTCACGGTGCGGGTCCCGTACACAGAGAAGTAGGTTCAATGGGAGCTTGTTCGTCACCTTCGAGAGTTTTCAAAGGCAAAAAGCTTGCCGGACAAATGGGTAACGAAAGAGTTACTGTTCAGAATCTTGAAATCATCAAGGTTATGGAAGACAAAAACTTAATTTTGGTTAAAGGTGCAATCCCCGGTCCAAAAGGCGGTTTGGTAACAATCAAAAACACAGTAAAAGCAGGTAAGTAATTTACCGAAATTTTTTCAGAAGAAAGAAACCGTTTTTGAAAAACGGTGAGAGGAGGAAATACAGATGCCTAAAGTAGCTTTATATAATATAGAAGGCAATCAGATCGGCGATATCGAACTCAAAGACGAAATATTTGCCGTTGAAATCAGTAATGCAGTAATGCATGAAACTGTTAAAAACTTTTTGGCAAACCAAAGACAGGGCACTCAGTCAACTAAAACTCGTACAGAGGTAAGAGGCGGCGGTGCTAAGCCTTGGAAACAAAAAGGAACCGGTCGTGCAAGACAGGGTTCAATCCGTGCTCCCCAGTGGAAAGGCGGCGGTGTAGCCTTGGGACCAAAACCAAGAGATTACAGATATTCTCTTAACAAAAAGACAAGAAGACTTGCTCTTAAATCCGCACTCACATCAAAAGTAAACGAAAATCAGATTATGGTTATCGATTCACTTGCTATGGCGGAAATCAAAACAAAAGCATTCGTTAAGATTTTGGAAAATCTTAAAATCGAAAAGAAAGCATTCTTCGTTACAGGTGCTAAAGAAGCTAATCTTATCGCTTCCGCAAACAATGTACCGGGAATCAAAACAGCAGTTGTTGACACAATCAACACATATGATCTTTTGACACACGATATGCTCGTTATCGAAAAATCAGCTGTTATAAAATTAGAGGAGGTGTACTCCTAATGAGTAAAGCTTACGATATTATTATTTCGCCTATCATTTCCGAAAAATCAATGGATATGATTCAGGATAAGAAGTACACATTTAAAGTTAGTAAAAAAGCCAACAAAATAGAAATTAAAAAAGCTATTGAAGAAATCTTTAAAGTTGAAGTTGAAAAAGTTACAACATTAAACGTTATGGGTAAAATGAAAAGAGTTGGCGTTCATCAGGGAAAAACTCCCGATTGGAAAAAAGCAATAGTTAAACTTAAAGGCACAAAGACAATCGAGTTCTTTGAAAGCTTACAGTAATTGAAAGGAGATGTTTTAAATGGCTACTAAATCATATAAACCAACCACTCCGTCAAGAAGATTTATGACAGTTGCGGATTATTCCGGTCTTTCAAAAGTTAAGCCTGAAAAATCTTTGCTTGTTAAACTTAAGAAAAACGCAGGAAGAAACAGCTACGGTAGAATCACTGTAAGACACAGAGGCGGCGGAAACAAAGTTAAATACAGAATTATCGACTTCAAGAGAGACAAAATCGATATGAATGCTACAGTTCTTACTTTGGAATACGATCCTAACAGAACAGCTTATATCGCTCTCGTTCAGTACGAAGACGGTGAAAAGAGATACATTCTCGCTCCCGAAGGACTTAAAGTTGGAGATGTTGTTGTTTCTTCAAACAATGCAGATATTAAACCCGGTAACACATTGCCGATGGCTTATATCCCTGTTGGTACAATCATTCACAACATCGAAATCAGCAAAAACAAAGGCGGTCAGCTTGTTAGAGCGGCAGGAAACGCAGCTCAGCTTATGGCTAAAGAAGGCGGATACGCTTTGGTAAGACTTCCTTCAAACGAAGTTAGAAAAATTCTTATCGATTGTAAAGCAACTATCGGTCAGGTAAGTAACCTCGAACACGAAAACGTTTCAATCGGTAAAGCAGGTAGAAAAAGACACATGGGCATCAGACCTACAGTTCGTGGTGTTGTTATGAATCCTTGTGACCATCCTCACGGTGGTGGTGAAGGTAAATCACCTATCGGTCGTCCATCACCTGTTACACCTTGGGGTAAACCGGCACTCGGTTACAAAACAAGAAAAACAAAGAAACACTCTTCAAAGCTTATCGTTAAAGACAGAAGAAGCAAATAACAGAGTAATTAAAGTTTTTAGAGTTATACGGATATATTCCATACAAAAAATTAAGGAGGCATAAAGAATGAGCCGTTCAATAAAAAAAGGACCTTTCGTTGATCCTAAGCTCTTGAAAAGAGTTGAAGAATTAAACGCAAAGAATGAACAAAAGGTTTTGAAAACCTGGTCACGTGCTTCTACAATTTTCCCACAGTTTGTCGGTCAGACAATTGCCGTATACGACGGAAGAAAACACGTTCCCGTATATGTTACGGAAGATATGGTAGGACACAAATTGGGTGAATTTGCTCCCACAAGAACCTTTAAAGGTCATGCAGGTGCAAAAACAACCGGTAAATAATAAATAATTAACCAAGAAATCAGATATAAACCCGCAAAGAAAATAGAAATAGGGTAAAGAGGAGGAATTAAGATGGAGGCAAAAGCAACTCTCCGTTACGCAAGAATATCTCCCCGCAAGGTAAAGATAGTTATAGATTTAATAAGAAATAAACCTGTTGATCAGGCTTTGGCAATTTTGAGACATACACCTAAAGCGGCTTCTCCGTTGGTAGAAAAATTGTTATTATCAGCTATCGCCAATGCGGAAAACAACAACAACATGGCAAGAGGCGATTTATACGTTTCGGAATGCTACGCAAATCCGGGCCCGATTCTTAAAAGAATCATGGCAAGAGCTCAAGGCAGAGCTTTCAGAATAAACAAAAGAACAAGCCATATCACGGTTGTTGTAAAAGAAAGAGGATAAGGAGGTATCGCATAAGATGGGTCAGAAAGTTAATCCACATGGTCTCAGAGTAGGCGTAATTAAAGACTGGGACTCAAAATGGTACGCACCCGACCATAAATTCGGTGATACTTTGGTCGAGGATAACAAAATAAGAAAGTTTTTGAAAAAAGAACTTTATCAGTCCGGTATTTCAAAAATTGAAATTGAAAGAAAGGCTAACAAAATATTCGTTAAGATTTTCACTGCAAAGCCCGGTATGCTTATCGGTAAAGGCGGTGCAGAACTTGAAAAAATCAGAGCTTCAATCGTTAAACTTATTAAACGTGACGCTATCGTAAACGTTAATATAGTTGAAGTTAAACCTGCTGAAATGGATGCAACTTTGGTTGCTGAAAACATTGCCGCTCAGCTCGAAAAGAGAATTTCTTTCAGAAGAGCTATGAAACAGGCTATGCAGAGAACAATGAAGCTTGGCGCTAAGGGAATTAAAACAGCTGTTTCAGGTCGTGTTGGCGGTGCTGAAATTGCAAGAACAGAGCATTATCATGAAGGTACAATTCCCCTTCAGACATTGCGTGCAGACATCGACTACGGTTTTGCGGAAGCAGACACAACTTACGGTAAGCTCGGTGTTAAAGTATGGATATACAAAGGTGAAGTTCTTCCTGAAAGCAAAAACAAAAAAAATACTCAAGAGGGAGGAAAATAAGCTATGTTAATGCCTAAAAGAGTTAAAAGAAGAAAACAGTTCAGAGGCAGAATGAAAGGTAAAGCTTTAAGAGGAAATACCGTTACTTACGGTGATTTCGGTATTCAGGCTACCGAGCCCGGCTGGATTACAGGCAACCAAATAGAAGCTGCCCGTATCGCAATTAACCGTTATATAAAAAGAGGCGGTAAGGTTTGGATTAAAATCTTCCCGGACAAACCCGTAACGGAAAAACCTGCTGAAACTCGTATGGGTAGCGGTAAAGGTTCACCCGAATATTGGGTAGCTGTTGTAAAACCGGGCAGAGTTTTGTTTGAACTTGCCGGAGTAGATGAAGCGACTGCAAGAGAAGCTCTTAGATTGGCACAGCACAAATTGCCTATCAAGACTAAAATTGTAAAGCGTGAACAAGAAGTGGAGGGAGTAAGCGATGAAGGTTAAGGAAATTAGAAATTTAGCTGATACTGAGCTTAATCAGAAACTCGCTGATCTGAAAGCTGAACTTTTTAACTTGAGATTAAATCATGCAACAAACCAGTTGGATAATCCGCTCAGACTTAAAGAAGTTAAGAAAACAATAGCTAAGATAAAGACAGTGTTAAAAGAAAGAGAATTAGGTATTGACCGTTAATGAAAACGGCTATATACGTAAGGAGGAAAGAAAATGTCTGAAAGAGGCTTCAGAAAGGTGAGAATCGGAGAAGTTGTCAGCGATAAAATGGAAAAAACAATCGTTGTAAAAATCGAGGATTCTGTTAAACACCCATTATACAAAAAAGTTATAAAAAGAAGTATAAAACTTAAAGCTCACGACGAAAACAACGAATGCAAAATCGGCGACAGAGTTGAAATTATGGAAACAAGACCGCTTTCCAAAGACAAAAGATGGAGACTTACTAAAATCGTTGAAAGAGCGAAATAAGTTATACTCGGAAATTTTTCTAAAAAGTTTTATTAAAATTGTACGCCCCAAAAACGTGTTGTATGGAATTTATTCGATATAACATTGGGCTTACGGTAAGGAGGATTACTATGCTTCAGCAAGAAAGCAGAATGAAAGTAGCCGACAACACCGGTGCTAAAGAATTGCTTACAATCAGAGTATTGGGCGGTTCTAAGAAAAGATATGCAAATATCGGCGATGTTGTTGTTGCTACCGTTAAAAAAGCCGCTCCCGGCGGAGTTGTTAAAAAAGGCGATGTTGTTAAAGCTGTTATCGTTAGAAGTGCGAAAGGCGTAAGACGTGCTGACGGAACATACATTAAATT
>CAYPIJ010000007.1:24934-26060 GCA_964410755.1 uncultured Oscillospiraceae bacterium
TTACAAATAATATTCATAAATTTTTTCTTTGTCTCCCGAAGTATTTTTTGGGAGGATTTTTTTTATTTTTAATAAATTAAAAATCAAAAAGAACGACCAGGTTATTGTTATTTCCGGTAAAGATAAAAACAAAAAAGGTAAAGTTCTTGTTGCAGACCCTAAGAACGGCAGAGTTATCGTTGAAGGCGTAAATATGGCAACAAAACATCAGAAACCAAGATCACAAACTCAAACAGGCGGAATTATTAAGCAAGAAGTTGCAATCAATGCATGCAAAGTTATGCTTGTTTGCCCAAAATGCTCAACTCCTACAAGAGTGGGTTACAAAATCTTGGACGACGGCAGCAAAGTAAGATACTGTAAAAAGTGTTCGGAAACTTTGGGCGACTAATAAAGGGAGGTAAAGACGATAATGTCAAACTTAGCAAATTTATATAAGAGCGAAGTTGCACCTGCCTTAATGTCGAAATTTGGTTACAAATCGGTAATGCAGATTCCTAAAATCGACAAGGTAGTAATAAATATCGGTGTTGGCGAAGCTAAAGACAATCAAAAAGCATTGGATTCGGCCGCAAATGATTTAGCAATTATCACAGGTCAGAAACCAATCCTCACAAAGGCTAGAAAATCAGTTTCTAACTTCAAATTGAGAGAAGGTATGAACATTGGTTGTAAGGTTACTTTGAGAGGCGAAAAAATGTATGAATTTATCGAAAGATTATTCTACATCGCACTTCCTCGTGTAAGAGACTTCAGAGGTATCAGTGCAAACTCATTCGACGGAAGAGGAAACTATGCTTTCGGTATTAAAGAACAGCTCATTTTCCCTGAAATCGAATATGATAAAATCGATAAAATCAGAGGTATGGACATCGCGTTTATAACAACAGCTCATACAGACGAAGAAGCAAGAGAGCTTCTCACAATGATGGGCGCACCGTTTATAAAAGCGTAAGTAAGTTTGAAAGATAAGAGAGGTAAAGCATTTTGCTTTACAGCTCTTGAATTTCAAGGGAAGGAATGAAAAAATTATGGCTAAAAAAGCAATGATTTTAAAACAGCAGAAAACGCAGAAATACAAAACAAGAGAATACAACAGATGTAAAATCTGCGGAAGACCTCATGC
>CAYPIJ010000008.1:0-23598 GCA_964410755.1 uncultured Oscillospiraceae bacterium
CTTTAGTACACTAAAGTGCTATAATAATAGAGCAATGAGTTTTAAAACAAAAAGCAAACACAAAATTAATTTTAAGAAAACAAAAATTTTAAAAAGAAAAAGGGGATTTTCAAAATGAAAAAATTATTATCGATTATCGCAATGGCAACGCTTACAATATCACTTCTTGCAGGTTGCGGACAAAAAGCAGACAATGATGGCAAAAATGTGAACGATGGAGATAAAACTTTAAAAATCGGTTACACAATTTACGAGCCAATGAACTATATGGACGAAAACAACAAGCTTACAGGTTTTGAAACAGAGTTTGCAAATGCTGTTTGTGAAAAAATCGGTTACAAACCGGAATTTGTTGAAATTAACTGGGACACAAAATTTGTTACATTGGATTCTAAAAAAATTGACTGTATTTGGAACGGTATGACAATTTCCGATGATGTAAAAGCTAACTGCATTATTTCCGATGCTTACGTTAAAAACGCACAGGTTGTTGTTATGAAAAAAGAAAAACTTGACAGCTATAAAGATGCGGAAAGTCTTAAAGGTCTTAAATTTACAGCTGAAGCAGGTTCAACAGGTGAAGAAGCAATAAAAGAATCAGGCTTGGACGAAAACTACAGTCCTGTTGCAGCACAAACCGATGCACTTTTGGCTGTTGCCGGCGGTCAGGCAGATGCTTGCGTTATCGATATAACAATGGCTAATTCAATGACAGCTGAAGGCACAAGCTACGAAAACTTGGGATATATCGTTGAGCTTACAAGCGAAGAATACGGTATCGGATTCAGAAAAGACGACACAGAACTCAGAGACAACGTAAACAAAGCTATGAAAGAGCTTAACGATGACGGCACATTGCCTGCATTGGCTGAAAAATACGGTCTTACACTTTTGTTTTAATACTTGAAAAATAAGTACGGTAAAAAAGGGTGATGAGTGATTTTTTACTCATTGCCCTAATGCTGTCATTTTGAAAATACTTAGAAATATAAAAAGGAAATTGAAAAAATGTCGATGTTTATAACGGTTACTTTAAGTCTTTTGGAAGGACTTTTGACAACATTTAAAATATTTGCTCTCACACTTCTTATGGCACTCCCTTTGGGGCTTATAATTTCTTTTGGTTCCATGAGCAAAATAAAAATCATAAAATGGCCGATAAAAGGCTTAATTTGGGTTATAAGAGGTACACCTCTTATGCTTCAGCTTGTCATTTTTGGGTTTGGTCCCGGTCTTTTGGGTATAGACGGAATGGATACATTTGTTGCGGTTATGATAGCTTTTGTGCTTAACTACGCTTGTTATTTTTCCGAAATATTCCGTGGCGGTATCGAAAGTATTCCAAAAGGTCAATATGAAGCAGGGCAGGTTTTGGGGCTTACAAAAAGTCAGGTGTTTTTCAAAATAGTGCTTTTGCAGGTTATTAAAAGAATAATTGCACCAATGGGAAACGAATTTTTAACACTTGTAAAAGACACTTCTTTGGCAAATACCATTATGATATATGAAATAACATGGAATGCTAAGCGTTTTATGAACAGTAACGGTATTTTATGGCCACTTTTCTATTCCGGTGTGTTCTATCTTGCATTTTGCGGAATTTTAACACTTTTATTCGGTTATTTGGAGAAAAAGCTTGACTATTATAAAGGATAAGGAGAAAAATATAATGCCTGTTTTTGAAGTGAAAAATCTTTGTAAAAAATTCGGTAACACAGAGGTTTTAAAAGGAATAGATTTTAAAATGGAGCAAGGTGAGGTTATATCTGTAATCGGTTCTTCCGGTAGCGGAAAAACCACACTTCTTCGTTGTATAAATTTTTTGGAAAAAGCCGATAAAGGTCAAATAATTGTTGATGGAAAAGTAATTTACGACGGTGAAATGAAAGATAAGCTTACACCAAAGGATATAAGAGAAAGCCAGCTTAATTTTGGGCTTGTTTTTCAGTCTTTTAACCTTTTTCCACAGTACAGCGTTTTGGAAAATGTAGTTCTTGCACCGTCATTGCTTGCAAAAGAAAGAAAAGATTACAAAGAAAAAAAGACGGAAATTCTTGAAGAAATAAAGGGAAACGCAATCGCACTTTTAAAAAGCGTGGGACTTTCGGAAAAGTTGAACAATTACCCGGGAGAGCTTTCGGGAGGACAACAGCAAAGGGTTTCCATTGCAAGAGCATTGGCTTTAAAACCGAGAATACTTTTCTTTGATGAGCCTACATCGGCACTTGACCCTGAGCTTACCGGTGAAATTCTTAAGGTTATAAAAAATCTTGCTTTGGAAAATATTACAATGGTAATTGTAACTCATGAAATTGAATTTGCAAGAAATGTTTCCGATAGAATAATTTTTATGTCGGACGGAGTAATTTTGGAAGAGGGAGCACCGGAGGAAGTTATCGATAATCCGAAAAACGAAAGAACAAAAGCGTTTTTGTCAAAAATTCTTGACTAAAAATTGAGAAAGGTAGGCTTTTACAATGGAAAAAATGAAAAAGGAAATTGTGGAGAAATTTTTTGATGCAATTTTATCTTTGGAAACAAAAGAGGAATGTGCAAAATTTTTTGACGATGTTTGCACAAAAACAGAGCTTGCTTCGATCTCGCAAAGACTTGAAGTTGCCAACCTTTTGGAACAAAAACTTACATTTAACGAAATTACCGAAAAAACAGGTGCTTCCGCCACCACAATTTCAAGAGTAAACAGCTGTTTGAAATACGGAGACGGCGGTTATGAAACTGTTTTGAAAAGAATTAAATAAATTTTTCAAAAAACTATTGACATTTTGTTACAAAAATTGTATTATATATGTATATACGTTATCGGTGAACGTATAAAAAATAATTAATATAGCTTTTTATTGAAGAAGCAGGGGGGCTGATAAATGAAAAACACCGCAGACGTTCTCATACGTTTAACTAACATAAAAAAATCTTTTGACGGACAAAGCGTCCTCAATAATATAAGTTTTGATATAAAGAAAAATGAATTTGTAACCTTGCTGGGACCCTCGGGGTGCGGCAAAACCACCACTTTACGTATTTTGGGCGGTTTTGAGCAACCTGATTCCGGTGAGGTTTATTTTGGTGATAAGGTTATGAACGATGTTCCGCCTTACAAACGAAAAGTAAATACCGTATTTCAGAAATATGCTCTTTTTCCCCATTTAACGGTTGGGGATAATGTTGCCTTTGGGCTTAAAATTAAGAAAATGCCCAACAAAGAAATCAAAAAGAAGGTAAGCGAGGTCCTTAAGCTTGTTGGTCTTTCAGGCTATGAAAAAAGATGGCCCGATTCACTTTCGGGAGGACAGCAGCAAAGAGTTGCAATTGCAAGGGCAATTGTAAACGACCCGGATATTCTTCTTTTGGACGAGCCTTTGGGGGCTCTTGACTTAAAAATGAGAAAAGAGATGCAATCGGAGCTTAAACGTATACAACAACAGGTTGGTATTACCTTTGTTTTTGTTACACACGACCAGGAAGAAGCTCTTACCATGTCCGACGTTATTGTTGTTATGAATAACGGTGATATTCAGCAAATCGGTACACCGGAGGATATTTACAACGAACCTGCAAATCCTTTTGTTGCGGATTTTATAGGCGAAAGTAATATTCTTGAGGGGGTTATGCTCAAGGACTATGAGGTTAGATTTTTTGAACATGATTTCAAGTGTGTGGATAAAGGATTTTCTCAAAACGAAAATATTTGGGTTGTTGTGAGACCGGAAGATATTAAGGTAGTTTTACCGGAAGACGGTATGCTTACCGGTGTTGTGGAATCCGTTGTGTTTATGGGGGTTCATTATGAAATGAAGGTTGTTTCCGGCGGTTATACATGGCTTGTTCATTCAACGCTTTACGAACCGGTGGGAACAGAAATAGGCATGAATATATTCCCTAACGATATACACATTATGAAAAAAGAATCGTAAAGGAGCGGAAAGGAATTGAATAAAAAAGGTTATGTGTCGTTTCCGTACATTGCATGGTCGCTTTTGTTTATCGTCATACCGCTTTTGCTTATATTCAGGTATGCCGTGACGGACGTTGACGGAAATTTTACACTTTACAATTTTAAAAGATTTTTTACCGATGAAATTTATATTTCTGTGTTGGTAAGAAGTCTTGTTCTTGCACTTATAAGTACTTTTATTTGCCTTTTAATAGGGTATCCAACGGCTTATATTTTGGCGAAAATGCCACCTAAAAGGCAAAGCTTGATAATGCTTCTTTTGGTGCTTCCCATGTGGATGAATTTTCTTTTAAGAACCTATGCGATGCAATCTCTTTTAGAGCCTAACGGAGCTTTAAACTACGTTTTGTCGATTTTGCATTTGCCTAAAATAGACATACTTTACACACAAAAGGCTATTGTTCTCGGTATGGTATACAACTATCTTCCGTTTATGATTATGCCTATACATTCCGTTATAGTAAAGGTGGATAAGTCGCTTTTGGAGGCTTCCGGCGACTTGGGAGCAACTCCGGTGCAGTCCTTTTTCAAGGTTGTTTTCCCTCTTACAATACCGGGAGTGGTTTCTGGAATAACTATGGTATTTTTGCCTGCCATTACCACATTTGCAATTTCAAAGCTTTTGGGCGGAGATATGTATCAGCTTGTGGGCGATTTGATTGAGCAACAGTTCAAAACCGACCATAATTGGCAGTTCGGTTCGGCAATTTCCATTATTATCATTGCAATAATTCTTTTGTTTATGAAGCCTCTTACCGCACAGCAGGAAAACGACAACGGCGGTCTTATGTAGGAAATATAAAAAAGAATTTTACAACAAAAATTATTTGAAGGGAGCTTTTGGCGGTTATGAAAAAAGCCTTGCGAATTGTTTTTATCGGGCTTATATTTTTGTTTTTATATGCACCGATTATTATGTTGATTGTTTTTTCCTTTAACGATTCAACTTCTTTCACAAAGTGGTCGGGCTTTACCTTAAAATGGTATAAACAGCTTTTCAACAACAGAACGGTTATGCCCGCACTTGTAAACACACTTACAATTGCCCTTATTTCGGCGGTAATATCCACTTTTATAGGCACTGTTTCAGCTTTTGGAATACATCATTTGGGGAAAAAATTGAAAAGCGTGGTTTTAAATATTAACTATCTTCCCGTTTTAAACCCGGATATAGTAACAGGTGTATCGCTTTTGCTTTTATTTGTGTTTTTCAATATAAATTTGGGCTATACAACCCTTTTGGTTTCGCATATTGTTTTCAATATACCTTATGTAATTCTTTCGGTTATGCCGAAGTTGAAGCAATTGAACCCGAATTTGTTTGAAGCATCACTGGATTTGGGTGCTGGTCCCATAAAGTCGTTTTTTAAGGTTATTTTGCCTGAAATTATGCCCGGTATAGTGTCAGGCTTTCTTATGGCAATAACACTTTCCATAGACGATTTTGTAATAAGCTATTTTACGGCAGGCAGCACAAATACACTTTCCATTATTATCTACACCATGAGAGGACAAAGACAAAGACCTGTTTTAAATGCACTTTCATCACTTATGTTTGTGTGCATTTTAACACTTCTTATTATAATTAATTGCCTTACGGGTAAAGATAATAAGGAAAAAATTGAAAATCAAGTTGATTAAACATATTTTTAAAACTGAAAGGAATTTTTGAAAATGAAAAAATTTTTATCTTTTACTTTGGCTCTTTTGCTCACTTTTTCACTTTGCTCTTGCGGTAAAGATACGGCAAATAAGCCTTTGAGCGGTGTTACACTTAAAGTTTTTAACTGGGGAGATTACATTGACGAAAACGTTCTTACCATGTTTGAGGACGAAACAGGCGCTAAAATAGAATATATTTTGTATGATTCAAACGATGCGATGTATGAAAGAATTACAAAAAGTAATGAAAGCTTTGACGTTTGTATTCCGTCTGACTATATGATTGAAAAAATGGTTAAAGAAGATTTGCTTTATGAAATCGATTACAATAATGTTCCCAATGCAGAACTTATAGGTGATACTTTCAGACAAGCGCCTTTTAACGATTTTGACGTTGACGGAAAATACAGCGTTCCTTATCTTTGGGGAATTTTGGGAATTGTTTACGATGAAACAAAAATAAGCGAAGATGAAGCATCAACTTGGGATATTCTCTTTAATAAAAAATATTCCGACAAAATATTTATGTACGGCGAAAAAAGAGATATTATAGGTATAGGATTAAAATCTTTGGGCTATTCTCTCAACTCCGTTTCCGAAAATGAAATAAAAGAAGCAGGCGAAAAGCTTGTTAAACAAAAAGAGCTTGTAAGGGCTTACGTAGGAGACGAAGTTAAAGACAAAATGATGAATTCCGAGGGTGAACTTGCCGTTATGTATGCAGGTGATGCTATTACCACAAGAGACGGCAATCCCAATATGAAATTTGCTCTTCCAAAAGAAGGTACAAACGTATTTATCGATTCTATGGTTATTCCGAAAACCGCACAAAATAAAGCTGCTGCGGAAGCATTTATTAACTTTATGTGCAGAACGGATATTGCGGAAATGAATAGAAATTACGTTCAATATTCTTCACCTCAAACTGAAGTTATTGAGGGACTTCCCGAAGACATTAAAAACGATAATGCAACAACACCCCCTGCAGATTATCTTAAAAAATGCGAGCTTTACAGAGATGTGGGCAGTAATGAGCTTAGAGATGAGCTTTATACTCGCATAAAAGCAAAATAGAATAAAATTTAGGCAAAATAAAATCGGGCAGTTAAGCCCGATTTTTTGTATTTTAAAGTTCTTGCGTTTTAAATGATATATATCCTTCATAGTGGTAGCTGTTGTCAATGCCTTTCATATAGAGGTTTCTGTCGTTTATTTTGTCTGTTAAAGCATTTTTTAAAATATGCTTTATTTCTATGTCTTTAATGGGACTGCGTTCCATAGCCAACAAATAATCTTCTTTATTTACATTGCTCCAATCTGTTACCTTTCCAATCTCTTTTTTCAATATAAGGTCAAGCCATATTCTTGTGGCTCTTCCGTTTCCCTCTCTAAACGGGTGCGCAATGTTCATTTCAACATATTTTTCCACTATTTCGTCAAAAGTAGACTGTTTCATATTGCCTATATGCTCCAATGCACTGTCAAGATACATTACCGGTGCAAATCTGAAACCACCTTTTGCGATGTTGACGTCTCTCACAACACCGGCAAATTCGTAAATTTCTTCAAATAAGTATTTATGAATAAATGCAAGTGAGGAAAATTTACCTGCTTCAAGTTCGTTAAGCAAGCCTTTATCATAAAGCTCAATTGCTCTTTTTTTGCTGATACGTTCTTCTTCTCGAGCCAATTCTGCCGAATTTGTTATACCCAATTTATTTTCCAAAGCCATAAATACACCTCCACACATTGATTTTATAAATTTACTAATGTTATTATACCTTATTTCATAGAGATGTGTCAACACTTTTTTAAAAATAAATGTTTGATTTATTAATTATTTCACTGTTTCGGTGTCGCATATCGTTATCATTCCACAAAGACTGTCCCAAACCATAACTTTTGCGTTTGTATATGAATGTGTTGCGGTAAATTCCAATGTTTCACCGTTATAAGGTTTTTCTTGTATTTCCGCAAGTTGGTTTCCGTTGTATAACGCAAGAACAACCGTTTTTCCGTTTTCAATATTTATCGGCTTAATTGTAAAAGTTTTGCCGTTTTCTGAAACTGTAGTTTCCGTACAGCTTAAATAACTTTTTTTGCCCTTTTTAACTCAAAATTATCTTTATCGATAACGATATTGTTTCAATCTTCTTCGGTGCCTTTATAATATATTTTTTCAAGATTCAGGCAATCATAACACGCATTATCTCCAATGCTTATTACACTGTCAGGGATTGTTACACTTGTCAAGCTACTGCAGTTGTAAAATGTATAATTACCAATAGACATTACGTCATTGAGAATTGTTATATTTTTGGCTAAGTTTCCGTTTATATATAAATTTGCTCCATAACAAAGCGGATTAGATTTTTCTTTCTCTGATTCAAAATCGAAAAAATAACTATTGTACTCAAAATTAATATTACACCATGCCGAAAGATTTGTAATATTTACCTTTTTTAAATTATAACATTCCCCAAATGCCCGACAACCTATATCTGTAATACTATCGGGAATTGTTATACTTTCTAATCTTTCGCAACCGTAAAATGCTTGATTTTGAATGCTTGTTATACCATTGGGGATTGTAAACTCCTTACTATTATTTCCTATAGGATACTGAATTAAAATTTTTTTATCTTTATCATACAATGCACCAAAGCTATCCGAAGAATACCAATTATTATTCTCATTAACAATAATTTTTTCTAAATTTTTACAATTTAAAAATGCATCAAACCCTATAGCGTATACACTTTCGGGTATAGTTACTTTTTTTATAGTATCACGAATAGCCAATACACCCACATCAATCCGAACTACCGTTTTTCCATCAATTTGAGATGGAATAATGATTTCTGTCGCACTTCCGTTATAAGCGGTAATTGATATCTCACTGTCTGTTGCTAGGCTATACTCAAAATCTCCGTATGTTTCGGCAGAAACAGGCACAGTGCCAAGTGACAATATACAAATACATATAACTGTAAATGCTTGTAAAATTTTTTTCTTCATTGTTCTTTTTCCCTTTCTTTTTGTGAAATTTATTTTTGTTTATATTTTTATCGCATTTTTAGTCTGCTGTTGTCATTTCGACCAACCCCCTTTAGGGGTGCGTGGAGAAATCCCCCCATTTTATTAGAGATGTATGTACAATCCAAAGGCGTTCCTTTTGTCGAAACGACAAAGGTGGGCGGATATTATCCACCCCTACGATAACGGAAAGTCAGCGATTATACGGATGGGATTTCTCCGCTCGTTGCACTCGGTCGAAATGACAAGAAAAGGCAATAAACGGAGTGCCGAGGTCGTCACTCCCTACGAGGGTGGTGCAAACATCTCTATTGTATATGTGAGATTTCGACCTGTGTGGATTAGTCGAAATGATATTGTAAATTCAATAAAAAAAGTGCATAACTCATATCAGAATTATGCACTGAAAAACGCATACTCTGTTTCAAAGGTTGCTACACACTTTTTTAAATCATAACTTTACACTCTTATATATGACAGGTATGACGAAACAAAGTGCACGCTTTTTGCAAAGTCAGCGTACACCTGTCATACAGCGGTGTTAAGCAATATTCAATTATAATTTAAAAAAGTAGTAGCACTATCAGTATAGCACAAAAAAACGGAAAAGCCCAGCATTTTTGAAAAATAACTTTATTCGTTTTTAAATATTTTGTTTAATTTAATATAAAAAAGATGCAAAAAGGAATTTTTGCGTTTGAAAATTAAAATTAAATTAAAATCACGTTTTTTAATATTAGTTTAATGTTTTATTGTTACAATCAAGCTAAAAAAAGGAGATGATGTATTGTGGCGATTGAAGTATTTAACAGATATGAGCATAAATATTTGCTTGACAAAGAAACTTTTTTGAAAGTTGTTGAAATTCTTGATAAAAAAATGGTTTTGGATCCATACAACAAAAATCACAAACCATATACAATTGCAAATATTTATTTTGATACTCCCGACGATTTTCTTGTTCGCACGTCTTTGTCAAAGCCTGTTTACAAAGAAAAATTGCGACTTCGTTCCTACGGAGTGCCTAAAAACGATACAAAAGTGTATCTTGAAATAAAAAAGAAATTCAACGGAATTGTAAATAAAAGAAGGACGGAGCTTTCACTTTTTGAAGCATATAATTTTGTGAAAACAGGGCATTCGCCTGCTTTAAAAAGCTATATGAACGTGCAAGTTGTTAAAGAAATTGAATATTTTTTCAAGGTTTACAATTTATATCCAAAGGTTTATATTGCTTACGACAGAATTGCTTATTTTGAAAAAGGAAATGAGGATTTGCGAATTTCCATAGACACAAATATCCGTTCCAGACGGTATGATTTAAGGCTTGAAAAAGGGGATTACGGTGAACAGCTTTTAAAAGAGGAAAGTTATCTTATGGAAATTAAAACATCACTTGCAAAGCCTTTGTGGCTTACAAAAATGCTTAATGATTTTAACATAAAAAGAGAAAGCTTTTCAAAATACGGTACAGAATTCAGAAATAATATAAAGAAAAAAGTTGTATAAAAAAGGAGAAATAAGAAAAATGAATGAATTGTTTAACAATGTTTTATCAAACACATCAAATGAACTTACAATATCGGTTGCACTTGCAACAATGGCGACAGCGGTTATTTTCGGGCTTGCAATAGGCTTTACCTACTTTAAAACGCAAAAGGAAAACTACCAAAGGAGCTTTTGTCTTACACTTTTGATGTTACCTATAATCCTTTCGGTTATTATAATTTTTGTGGGGAGCAACGTTGCAAGAGCTTTCAGCCTTGCGGGAACACTTTCCATAATACGTTTCAGAAGTGCACCCGGTGAACCGAAAGATATTGGATATATATTTTTCGATATTGCGGCAGGTCTTGCTTGCGGAGTGGGGCTTTACGGATACGGAGCGCTTTTTGTGGCAATACTTTGCTTAATAATGATTTTTTCGGAAAAAATCAACTTGTTCGAAAAAAGTCAGCCTAAAAAAATCTTGAAAATTACCATTCCGGAAAATTTAAGCTATGAAAATGCGTTTAAAGATATTTTTGAAGAATATACCACAAGTTTTTCACTTGTGAAAATAAAAACAACGGATTTGGGTTCACTTTTCGAGCTTGAATATCTTGTTTCCATGAAAGAAAATTACAGTGAACAGGAATTTTTGAATGAAATAAGATGCAGAAACGGAAATCTTAATATTATTTTGGCTGTTTCTTCAGCACAATAAGGAGGTATTTTTATGAAAAAAAGAGTTGTAAGCTTAATTATTGGGGTGTCGTTGGTACTTGGTTTGTTTGGTTTTTGCACAATGGCGGAAAAAGATCCCATAACTGTGGAAATTGACGGCGTGCAAGTGGACTTTGACGTTGACCCTAAAATTGTGGACGGCAGAACGCTGGTTCCCATGAGAAAAATATTTGAAGAAATCGGTGCTTTGGTGAAATGGAACGAGGACACGCAAACCGTTTATGCAAAGAAAAGTTCGAAAGAAATTTCAATGAAAATCAATTCCGAGGAGCTTGTTATAAATAAAGGTGATGTTGACGAAAACAACAATCCTGTTACGGAAACGGTTGCACTTGATGTTCCAACACAAATTTTTGAGGGAAGAACTCTTGTTTCCACAAGAGCCATTTCGGAAGCCTTTGGTTTGAATGTTGAGTGGGACGAAGACAGCAGAACCGTGAAAATAACTTCAAAGTCGGAAAGTGACGATTTATGGAAAGAAAACGTCGGAAAAATAGACCTTAATAACTTTACTTATACAGGTGACGGCATTGAAATAAGCGAAAACAAAGTGATAATTACAAAAGGCGGAGATTTTACCGTAACGGGAACTTTGGAAAAGGGAAGTATTGTTGTAAATTCGGAAGAAAAAGTGAAAATTCGTCTTGATAATGTGAATATAACCTCGGAAAATGAGCCTTGTGTTTTCGTTGAAAATGCGGATAAAGCTTACATTACAGTAAAAGACGGCACAACTAACACTTTAACAGCAAAAATCAGCGAAAAAGGTGCTGTATATTCAAAGGACAATTTGGAAATAAAGGGAAACGGAACGATTTTTATAAATTCCGACTATCACGGAATTAAAGCATCGGACAATCTTACAATTGAAAACGGAAACATTGGAATTAATTCCAAAAAAGATGGAATAAATGTAAACGATACATTTAAAATGACAGGTGGTACTTTGAAAATTACTTCCGAAACAGACGGAATTGACTGTGAATCCATTGTTATTGTTGAGGGTGGTATAATTGACATAACAACAACCGAAAGGCCAATTGACAGTGTTTTGGAAAACGAGGAAAATAACAACTTTGGCAGACCGTCTTTTGAAAATAATAAAGGTGTTGAATTTGAGGAGTCGGCAAAAGGTATAAAAGCAGATTGGATGATGTGTGTAAAAGGCGGAAATGTTGCCGTAAATTCAACTGACCATGCAATTCATTGCGCAGATGAAATTGAAATAACTGGAGGAAGCTTTACATTATCGTCGGAATATAAAAAAGGAATTTCCGCACACGGAAATTTAACAATAGACGGAGAAAATACAAAAATTGATGTTTTAAAATCCACAGAGGGCTTGGAAAGCAAGAACATTTTAACTATAAATAACGGTGATATAAAAATAAGTGCAACCGATGACGGAATTAACGCAACCGGTGGCAACAGCGGAGAAATGGGAGGCGGTCCCGGCGGTGGCGGTGGATTTAACGGCGGAAAACCACGTAATGAAAACGAAGGGGAGTTTCAACCACAGCTACTGGAACAAAACGGTGAAATGAAAAAAGACGAACGTCCAACACCGCCAAATTTTTCTGAAAATAACGTTGAAAATCCTTTTGAAAAAAGAAAAGAACATTATAAGGATTTTGACAAAAACAACGGAATGGGCCAACCACAAACACCGCCCGATAATAATTTTAAACAAGATAACAAAAAAAGCTTTAAAGATTGCCTTATTATAAGTGGCGGTAATTTTGAAATTTATGCCGAAGATGATTGCATAGATTCAAACGGAAATTTAATTGTAAACGGTGGCGTTATAAAGGCAACGAAAACAGACGGAACATTTTTGGGGAATTTCGGAGTTTTTGACCCTGACGGTGAACTTACAATTGGAGAAAATGCAACTTTGATTTTAGCAACGTTGCAAGGTGAAGAAAGAAGCCTTAATTTGTCTCAAAATTCAATTATTTTTTATTGCGACAATAGACATCAAAAGAACGAAAAAATAACTTTAAAGGACGAAAACGGAGGCGTTTTGGCAGAATACACACCGATAGGCGATTATCAAGCTGTTTTGATTGCATCGCAAAAATTACAGCTTAATAAAAATTATACTTTGACTGTAGGTGAAGAAAGTCACGCTGTTACAATGAGTGAAAAAAGTACTGTAATCGGTACAAAACAAAATCAAAACAATCACGGAAAAAGATAAAAAATAAACCGCTCCGAATTTTGTTTTTCGGGGCGGTTTAAATTATGAAAAAAAGAATTATTCGCTTTTTACAAGCTCGTTAAGTATTTTTTTTGCGTTTGCAAACTGTTTTTCAAGTTCCGGTTCTTGCGGTTTATAATTATATCTTAAAACTGCATAGAAATTGTCACCGTTCATACCGGCATCATTTAAAATTTTGCTGTTTTTCAAATTAACGGCATAGGCTTTACCGTTGAAGGTGTAAATATCTTCTTCGTTTACATCTTCCGTAAGCCATTCGTCCAAAGGTGCAAAGCATTCCGCAGTTTCGCTTCCTGAAAGTGTTCTTTCCATTTGTTCTTTGTCACACAAAAAAGCAAAGCTTTCGTCTGTTTGCAATTTTAATTCGTATTTCATAAGCATAGCCGATGCATATTGTGCGTCTTCGTCGTCCATTGAAAAAGGTAATTGCTCGATAAGTACAGACTTTGTGCCGTTTTCGTCAACGTCGTCTATTGCCATATCAATTTTGCTTTTAACCTGGTCTCTCACTTCGTCGGTGAAAACAATTTTTCCCACAGTAACAAGGCTTGCATCATATTTTTCTTGGCTTTTTACCTGAACAACGGTTACAACAACAGCCAAAACAGTCGCAACAATTACGATTGTGTGCCATTTGTAGTAGTCCCAAAAATAGGGCCACCATTCTTTTGTAAATTTTTTCGGTTTCTCGCCGTAATATTCCATTTCTTTCCCTCTATTCTGTTTTTATTAGATTTAGTATAGCACGGTTTGAATATTATGTCAACAAATTTCATTGAAAATTCATATTAAGAATTTAAATCTTCGTGTATTGCGTTGTGAAGTTCAACTCTTATTCTGCAAGTGTCGTTTTCATAATCGGGACCTTTAAAATTATTTTTCATACTTGAAAATCGAGTTGCGTTTGTAAGCATAATTACATACATATTTTTTTGAATATATGTCCCTTTTTTATAAAATGATTTTTCTTTTTCGGAAATAGCTCGATTAAGCGGATTTTTCGATTTGAATTATTTTTCTCGATTTTTTAAAAAGCATACGTGGATTTCACCGTCGGAATATAAAAAAAGATGTAAAATATAATCATAAACTTATATTTTTTTGCTATTTTGTTGACAGAAAGGAAAATATGTTTTATAATGTAAGAAAAAACAAAAAAAGAGGTATTGAAATATGTGGAAACAAAAGCTTTGTATTGCTCTCGGTGACCAGTTCGGTATGGATTACGAAGAACAATTCAAATTGATAAAAAAAGTCGGATTTGACGGTTTTTTTGTTGAGTGGAACGATAAGATGAGTATTGAAAAATTAAAAAAACAGGCAGATGAAAACGGACTTGTTTTTCAATCTGTTCATGCACCCTACTATAAGTCGGCGGATATGTGGACTAAAGGTGAAAAGGCGGATATCGCCGTAAATGAGCTTTTGGAATGCTTGCGCGTTTGCGAAAAAGTCGGTGTTCCCATTATGGTATGCCACGCTTTTATCGGTTTTGAGGACCATTCACCCAACGAAAACGGAGTTGAAAATTTTGGAATTATCGTTAAGGAAGCCGAAAAATGTGGTGTAAAAATAGCCTTTGAAAACACAGAGGGAGAAGAATATCTTGCATATTTGATGAACGCATTCAAAGGTAATGAAAACGTGGGCTTTTGTTGGGATACGGGACACGAAATGTGCTACAATCATTCAAAGGATATGATGGCACTTTACGGAGACCGAGTTTTGTGCACTCACTTGAACGATAACTTGGGCATAAAGGACTTTGATGGTAATATTACTTGGATTGACGATTTGCACCTTTTACCATTTGACGGAATTGCAGATTGGACAGACATTGCAAAACGCCTTAATAAGCACAATTTCAACGATATTTTGACCTTTGAGCTTAATTTGAACAGTAAGCCCGACAGACACGAAAACGATGTTTATTCCAATATGGAAGTTGAACAATATTTGACACAAGCCTACATAAGAGCTTGCCGTGTGGCAACAATTAAGCAAAAGGTATCATCATAATTGAAAAAAGAAAAAATGTTGAAAAAAATTTAGAAAAAAGTATTGACAAGTTATAATATTTGTGATAAAATATAGCTAATTGAATATAAAAACGTTGAAGGAGAGGGCTTCGGAGAAAGTTTTTGAGAGAATTGGCGGTTGGTGCGAGCCGAGAAAACGGATACCGAAAGTTTGTAGCTCCGGAGTTGAAAGGAAGAAAGCAACAGGGCGTTTTGTGATGATGTCTTATGGCAATGTTACAGATGACAGTTTGTATTGTGATTGTTTAAGAAAAAATTTGGATAGTTGCAATGAAATTAAGCCGATGTTATGCAAGTAGAACCTTTTCGTGTCAGCTACGTCAGTGCATAGGACTTATAAGGAGTCTGAAGGGGCATTTTTTAGAAGAAAATGCAATTTGAGTGGTACCGCGGGTAAATTAAGATTATATACTCGTCTCAAAGATTACAAAAAATTCTTTGAGGCGATTTTTTTATTTGAAAAAGCCGAAAAGAAAAAAGAAAAAATTGAAAATTTTCGGAAAGGAAGAAAAGAAAAATGGAAAAGAAAATCACAGGTTTGGACTTAAAAATTATGGAAATGGCGCAAAGAATTAAAGAATTGCGTGAAATTGAAAGCATTTCCGTGGAAACAATGGCAAAATTAACCGATGTTTCAAAAGAAGAATACATAGCTTGCGAAAACGGTCAGCATGAGCTTAGCTTTGCTTTTATCTACCGTTGCGCACTTGCATTCGGTGTTGACGTTACGGATATTATCGAGGGTTCAAGCCCTACGTTGAAATCTTACACGGTTACAAGAAACGGAGAGGGACAGAAAATCGAGCAGGCACACGGTCTTACTTACTACAACCTTGCCGCACCTTTTAAAAATCGTGTTGCAAATCCGCTTTTTGTAAATTGTGCATACAGTGAAGAAGCACTTCACAAGGATATTGAGCTTACAACTCACGAGGGACAGGAATGCGACCTTGTTATTAAAGGTACTTTAAAGGTACAGGTTGGTTCACATAAGGAAATACTTCACGAGGGCGACAGCATTTATTACGACAGCTCAACGCCTCACGGTATGATTGCACTTGACGGTGAAGATTGTCAATTTTATGCAATTGTTCTCTCTTCAACAAGTGAAAAATCCGAGGGTGCGGTTCCTCAAATCGCAAATCCGAAAGAGGGAAAAACACATCAGCAGTACAGAAGAATATACCACAATTTCATTCACCCGAAAGAAGACGAAAACGGCGCACTTTTGTCTCTTGATTTTGAAAATGAAGATAAATTCAACTTTGCATTTGACGTTGTTGACGCAATTGCAAACAGAACACCGGACAAGCTTGCAATGGTTCACGTTTCAAAAACAAAAGAAGAACGCAAGTTTACTTTTGAAGATATGAAAAAAGCATCAAATCAATGTGCGAACTATTTCTTGTCTTTGGGAATTAAAAAAGGCGACAGAGTTATGCTTGTTTTGAAAAGACACTATCAGTTCTGGTTTTCTGTTTTGGCACTTCATAAAATCGGTGCAATAGCGATACCGGCAACAAATCTTTTGCAGGAGCACGACTATTCCTATCGTTTCAACGCTGCGGGAATATCGGCTATTGTTTGTACGGCGGACAATGATTGTGCACATCAGGTTGAGCTTGCGCAAAAAGACTCTCCGACACTTGAAACAAAAATTCTTGTTGGTGGAAAAAGAGACGGCTGGCACGATTTTAATAATGAATACAACAATTTCTCTGATGTTTACGAAAGAACTGCGGAAACACCTTGCGGTGATGACCTTATGCTTATGTTCTTTACCTCCGGTACAACGGGATACCCCAAAATTGCCGCACATTCATATAAATATCCTTTGGGACACTTTATTACGGCAAATTATTGGCATTGTGTAAATCCTCAGGGACTTCACCTTACAATTTCCGATACAGGCTGGGCAAAAGCTATGTGGGGTAAGCTTTACGGTCAGTGGCTTTGTGAGGCAGGCGTATTTGTTTACGATTTTGATAAATTTGATGCGGCTGATATTCTTCCGTTGTTTGCAAAATATCATATTACAACTTTCTGCGCACCTCCCACAATGTACAGAATGCTTATAAAAGAAGACCTTACAAAATACGACCTTTCTTCAGTTGAACATGCAACAATTGCAGGGGAAGCGCTTAATCCGGAAGTGTTCAATCAGCTTGAAAAGCTTACAGGCTTGCAGGTTATGGAGGGCTTCGGACAGTCGGAAACAACTCTTGTTATAGGTAACCTTTTCGGCGGAACACATAAAATCGGTTCAATGGGTAAACCTGTACCGCTTTATGATGTTGATATAGTTGACCCCGACGGAAAGAGCGTTGGCGTTGGTAAAAGCGGTGAAATCGTTATCAGAACAGACAAAAAAGTTCCTTGCGGACTTTTCACAGGCTACTATCTTGACGAAGATAAAACAAACGAAGCTTGGCATGACGGAATGTATCACACAGGCGACGTTGCAATGCGTGACGAGGACGGTTTTTATTGGTATGTGGGAAGAATTGACGACGTTATCAAATCTTCCGGTTATCGTATAGGACCATTTGAAATAGAAAACGTTATTATGGAATTACCTTACGTTTTGGAATGTGGCGTTTCCGCAGCACCGGACGATGTAAGAGGACAGGTTGTTAAAGCAAGCATTGTTTTGGTAAAGGGAACAGACCCGTCTGAGGAACTTAAAAAAGAAATCCAAAACTATGTAAAACAGCATACAGCTCCATATAAATATCCACGTATAGTTGTGTTTAAGGACGAGCTTCCAAAAACAACAAGCGGAAAAATCATTAGAGCAAAATTATAATATTTATCTAAAAAAGGTTGCAAAACTTAATTTTGCAACCTTTTTAAATTATGAAAAAGATTCCATCATTTCCAAAAGTTCAAGCTCGGAATCCACACGTATTCCCTCGGTTAATATTTTTATGTCTTCATTTGATAAATCATTTACGTTTATTTCTCTTTTTTTGTAAACGGTATTTTCGTCATTTGTTCGGAAAATGTAAATTCTGTTTTCCATAAGTCTTATAATAAAATGGTTTTGGCAATCCTCGGAAATTGTTCTTTCAAGGCACATTTCCTCAGGTGAAAATGAGGTTATTGTTAAAGTGGGATTTTGTTTTTCTATTTCTTTTTTTGTTTTTCCTATAAATTGGTCTTCCGTTCTTTTTGATTCGTTTTTTTCGTGACCGCATTTATAGATAAATTTTGTTTTTGTAACGGAGTTTTCTTTCAGAGCTTCTTCAATTTTTGAAACCGTTGTTTTTGTTACTTTTTCTTCTTTTTTATTTGTGAATTTAAAATTAAAAAGTGTAAGAAAGCCAAGGAATACCACAGCGGTTAAAGTAATTATTTTCGGAAAAAGATTTTTCTTTTTTTTCATGGAAAATCTCGGTTCCATATTTTCACATCCCGATTGTTTTATATTTTTTTATTATTGTTACCAAAATAAGCCTAAATATTACATTTTTTTAAAATAAATAATTTGTCGATTGATTTTTTTGGAAATTCGACATATTATAAAGGATTTTTCTTTTTATTTATGGTATACTGTAAGCAAATATAAATAAAAAAGGAAGGAATGTGTAATGAATATTGAATTTAAAGACAGTGAAAAAAGCTTGTTTGTTCTTTTAAAAGGCGAGCTTGATCACAACTTTTTGGAAAAATATCGAGAAAGAATAGAAATGAAAATCGCAACAGGTGAACAAAAAAACATAGTTTTGGATTTTAACAATCTTACTTTTATGGACAGTTCGGGGATAAGCCTTGTTTATGATGCCTACAAAACAGCTTTATCTGTGGATAAAAAAGTTTTTGCTTTTGTGAAAAACGAAAAATACAAAAAAATTCTTACATTGGCAAAAATTGAAAAATTTGTGAAAATAGTTGACGAATATAAGGAGGGAAAATAATGGAAATTATTAACGAAATGCGTTTGATGTTTCTTTCAAAAGCAGAAAACGAAAGCTTTTGCAGGGTAAGTGTTGCATCTTTTCTTTCTTCTCTCGACCCTGTTGTGTCGGAGCTTGTGGACGTAAAAACCGCTGTTTCGGAAGCGGTAACAAACAGCGTTGTTCACGGTTACGGTGAAAAATACGGAATTATAACTGTTAATATGCGTATATTTTCCGATAAAACAGTTGAAATAAGCGTAGAAGATTGTGGAAGAGGAATTGACGACATTGAAAAAGCGAGAGAACCGTTGTTTACAACGAAAAAAGATGAGGAAAGAGCCGGAATGGGCTTTACCGTTATGGAAACATTTATGGATAATGTGGAAGTGTTTTCAAAAGTGGGTGAGGGAACAACGGTGATTATGAAAAAGAGATTATCATCAAATACATAAAACGTTTTTGGGAGGGCGAATTTTTTAATGAATGATAATATCGAGCTTTTGAAAAGGGCAAAACTGAATGATGAAGAGGCGATTGAAAAGCTTATTGAAAACAACATTGGACTTGTCAGAAAGGTGGCACAAAGATTTGCAAACAGAAAAATTGAATTTGAAGATGCGGTGCAAATAGGCAATATTGGGCTTATGAAGGCTATAGAAAAATTTGATTTTTCATATAATGTTCAATTTTCAACCTATGCTGTTCCCATGATAATGGGAGAAATAAGGCGATTTTTGCGTGATGACGGAATAATTAAGGTTTCAAGAAGTATAAAAGAAAATTATAGAAAAATAAATTGCTTTTTAGAAGAATATCGACAAAAAAACAATTGTGAACCTACAGTTTCACAAATTGCAACAGCACTTTCAATTGATGTGGAAGATGTTGTTACCGCAATTTCATATAACCCCGTTTGCGAGTCTTTAAACGCAAATATTTTCGACGAAAACAAAACATTGGAAGAAACTGTTTTTAAAGACGAAAATCAAGAAGAAAAAATTGTTGATAAATTAACGCTTTATCAAGCTTTGGAAAATCTTACCGAACGTGAAAAAACAATTATATCGGAACGATATTTTTCCGACAAAACTCAAAGTGATGTGGCGAAGCAACTTTCCATTTCTCAAGTGCAGGTTTCCAGGCTTGAGAAAAAAATATTGCTTGAACTGAAAAATAAGCTTATTTGTTCTTGACAAAATTGAAATATAAAGGTATAATTAACTTATTAAAGAGTAAATTTTGGCAGGTAGATATGAGTAAGAAAAAAGTAAGAAACACAAAAGGCAGAATAATTTCGGCGGCTTGGGACTTGTTTTTCGATCAAGGCTATGAAAACACAACCGTTGAAGAAATAATTGAAGAATCACATACTTCAAGAGGCTCTTTTTACCATTATTTTGAGGGGAAAGATGCTCTTTTGAGTTCGCTTTCATATCTTTTTGACGAAAAATATGAAGAATTGAAAGCAAAGTTGGATCCGGATACAGACAGCTTTGATAAGCTTATGTATTTAAATGAAGAATTGTTTGCTATGATTGAGGACAAAATTTCTCTTGACCTTTTGGCACGTCTTTATTCTTCTCAGCTTATAACAAAAGGTGAAAAGCATCTTATGGACCATAATAGGCTCTATTATAAGCTTTTGCTTCAAATTGTGAAAGAGGGGCAGGAAAAGGGAGAAATAAGAAACGACCTTACAGCTAATGAGATAGTTAAGGCTTATGCACTTTGCGAGCGTGCACTTCTTTACGATTGGTGCCTTTGCAACGGTGAATATTCGCTTACAAGCTACTCAAAAAACATTTTGCCTATGTTTTTCACCTCTTTTAGAAAAAAATAGAAAAATCACTTGACTTTTTATTTGTCGGGTGATATAATAACTAAGGAAATATTAAGAGACTGCCCAAAAATTTTCGGTGGTCTTTTTTGTGGGTAAGAAAGGAAGAATAAAAAATGGAAGCGTATACAGTATTTAAAGATGTTGCGATTATTATTGTGGCTGCAAAGCTTATGGGGATTTTGGCAAGAAGATGTAAGGCTCCGCAGGTTGTTGGAGAAATTATTGCAGGTCTTCTTATAGGTCCCAGTGTTTTAGGTTGGGTAGGTCAAACGGATTTTCTTGTGAAAATGGCTGAAATAGGTGTTGTTTTACTTATGTTTTCCGCAGGTTTGGAAACCGATTTGAAAGAACTTTTGAAAACGGGACCGAAAGCGTTTTTAATAGCTTGTGCCGGTGTTTTCATTCCGCTGTTGGGTGGAACAGTGCTGTATATGGCTTTTTACGGAACGTCGCCTTTTGGTTCGGAAGAATTTTACAAAGCTGTTTTTATAGGAACAATTATGACGGCAACGTCGGTTAGTATAACCGTTCAGGCTTTAAGAGAAATGGGAAAACTTAAAGGTACTGTTGGGACAACCATTTTAAGTGCCGCAATAATCGACGATGTAATAGGAATTATAGTTTTAACCTTTGTTGTAGGCTTTAAAAATCCCGAATCCAAAATATCCGAGGTTATTTTAAGCACAATTCTTTTCTTCGTTTTTGCAATTGTTGTGGGAATAATAGTTTACCATATTTTTGCAATTATAGATAAAAAATACGAGCATACCAGAAGAATACCTATTTTGGGACTCGCACTTTGTCTTGCAATGGCTTATATTGCGGAAAGATATTTCGGAATTGCAGATATTACGGGAGCTTACGTTGCGGGAATAATCCTTTGTAATATTCAAGATTCCGGTTATATTGCAAAACGAATGGATATTAGTTCATATATGCTTTTCGGACCTGTATTTTTTGCAAGTATTGGTTTGAAAACAAGCATTAGCGGAATTAACGGAGAGATAATTTTGTTTTCTGTTTGCTTTGTTTTGGTGGCGCTTATTACAAAAATTATCGGTTGTGGTTTAATGTCGAAAGCTTGCGGTTTTAATAATGAGGAAAGTTTGAAAATAGGTGTTGGAATGATGACAAGAGGCGAGGTTGCCTTGATTGTTTCCCAAAAAGGTCTTTCAGTGGGACTTATGGAAGCAAACTATTTTGCGGCAGTAATTTTCCTTATTATAATTTCTTCCGTTGCAACTCCCATTATTTTAAAAATGCTTTATACAAAGCATCCTGAAGTAAATTAAAAGAAAAAGAGGATAAATATGAATAAAACCAATGCAATGCGTATGCTTGACAAAGCAAAAATCAAGTATGAAGCAAAAGAATATGTTCCCGATGAAAATGACCTTTCGGGAACTCATGTTGCCGAACAGGTAGGGCTTGATCCGAATATGGTTTTTAAAACCTTAACCGCAAAAGGTGACAAAACAGGTGTGATAGTCTTTTGTATCCCTTCCAACAAAGAATTGGACTTAAAAAAAGCTGCAAAAGCTTCAAAAAACAAAAGTGTTGAACTTTTGCACGTTAAAGATTTGTTGGGAATAACCGGCTATATAAGAGGAGGTTGTTCTCCGATAGGAATGAAAAAACAGTTTCCGACTTATATAGATATAACTGCTTGCGATTTTGAAAAAATTACAATAAGTGCAGGTGTTAAAGGCTGTCAATTGCTTTTAAATTCGAAAGAGCTTATTGAATTTGTAGGTGCAAAAAGTGAAGAGCTGACAAAAGAAGATTAACTTCGTTTGTCAGCTCATTTTTTTATTATTGTAAAGGATATTGTCCCATAAGACTGTTATGCTCGTTCAAAGTTTTTGAAAAATGAGTATCTCCGTTTTTATCTGTGAAGAAATACAAATAATCCGTGTTGTCGGGATATAGAGCCGCTTTTATGGCAAGCTCTCCCGGTGAACAAATTGCCGTTGGTGGCAATCCGGCGTATTTATATGTATTGTACGGTGAATCTATTTTTGTGTCTGCAACCGAAAGCACAGCTTTTCTTTCTTTTAATATGTATTGCACGGTAGCACAAGACTGCAATTTCATATCTATTTTCAGTCTGTTGTGAAATACACTTGAAACGGTGTAAAAATCGTCTTCGTATTTTGCTTCTCTTTGAATAATCGATGCCAAAATCACCACATCTTCAAAACTCATTCCCAAATCTTTTGCACGTTGTGCATATTCGGAACTGCAATGATTTACAAAATTTTCAGTCATCTTTTTTATGACGTCTTTCGGAATGGAATCGTGGTAAAATTCGTAAGTATCGGGAAAAAGATAACCGTTTAATGAGTTGCTGTTTCCGTTTGTTTCAATCCCCTCAAAAGAAAAAGAGTAATTTTTTAAAGCTTCTTCAAATTCTTTTTTGTCGCTTATAATTTCGTTGTTTATAAGTCTGTCGATAATTTCGTCATTTGTAAAGCCTTCCGGTATTGTTACGGAATTTGTTTCGTTGTTAATATGCTTTATTCTTTCCACAATTTCTTTGTAAGCCATATTTGAGCTAACCGTAAATTCTCCCGGTTTTATAACGTTGTCGTAAACTCCGAGCTTGAAAAAGGTTTTAAACAAAAAAGTACTGTTTATGATTTTTTCGTCCTTTAACTTTTGAGAAACCGTTGTTGGGTTGTCTCCATTTTCAACTCGTATGG
>CAYPIJ010000008.1:23608-26040 GCA_964410755.1 uncultured Oscillospiraceae bacterium
TTTCATTTTTGCTTCCGACTATTCCGAAAAAGTCGAGAAGAAAAAAACAAAATATTGCCAAAATTATAAGATTGGCAGTTAAAGCAATTTTGTTTGAAGTTTTTTTTGACATTTTTTAAATTCTCCTTTCGTTTGATTTTTTCAGCATATATATTACGAAAAATGCCGAAAAAATCGAAAATAAGAAAAAATATCTGTTTAAAAACAGTACTATTTTTTCGTTTGCGGCTTGTAAAACAAAGCCTGTTAAATTATTGGAAAAATGCACCGTCATCGTGAAAATAAGCGGATAGCCTTTTTTTATAAAAAGTGCAAGCACAATTCCCAAGAGGAAAACGCACATAAAAAGTGTTATTTCAAAATGAAGTGCGGAAAATATGACAGCACTTCCGAAAACCGCAAGTAAAGGAGAATATTTTTTTAAATATTCGTAAGCGTATTTTCTGAAAAACACTTCTTCAAAAAATGCCGGTATAATGCAAGAAATAATCATATAGGGTAAAAAAAGTTTGTTTTGTTCCGGCAAATTTACATTTGATGTAAATGTAAATCCGAATTTTTCCAAAATGTAAAGAACAGGCATATTTACAAGGGAGGAAAGAAATTGCAAGGAAATTCCCGTCAAAATTCCTCCAAAAATGTATATAGGCTTAATTTTAAAATCGTTTCTCGTAAGAAATTCTTCGTTTTTTAGCTTTTTTGATATGTATACGGGCAAAAAAAGCCCGATAAATTGTACCGCAAACATAATAAGATAATTTAAAAATTGCGAATTTACATCAAATGCGAAAAAACGTCTGAATATTACAAAAAACAAAATAAAAACAAAAAGCTCCATTACATATCCGCCAATCCGAAGTTTTTAATTCTTCTTATGTCGTTTCTCCAATCGTTACGCACTTTTACCCAAAGCTCGATAAAAACTTTTTTGTTGTATTTTTTTTCAAGCTCTTCTCTTGCGTAAGTTCCTATTCTCTTCAAGGTTTCACCGTTTTTCCCGATAATTATCTTTTTGTGACTTTCTTTTTCACAATAAATATTTATTGTTGCGGAAATAACGCCTTTTTTTGTTTCAAAAATCACAGGCTCCAAAGCAACACCGTGGGGAACTTCTTCGTTTAATTGTCTTAAAATCTTTTCTCTTACAATCTCGCAAAAATATGTAGCTTCATCGTTGTCGGATTTCATATACTCCGGGTAATAGAATGGTCCGTCAACAAGAAATTTTTCAAGGCTTTTTTTAAGAATGTCAATTCCGTTTCTTTTTAAAGCACTTATGGGAATGATGTCCTCAAAATCGTAAAGTTTTGAATATTCTTCAATAACAGGCAAAAGTGAGGTTTTTTCAACCTTGTCAATTTTGTTTATTACGAGAATACATTTCATATTTCCTTTTTTCAGCTTTTCCAAAATGTTTTTTTCAATGTCGCCTGGTGCTTTTCCCTCGCAAACCAAAACGCAAACGTCACAGTCGGACGCAGAGCTTTCTGCCATTGATACCATTTCCTTTGATAAAAGGTTTTTCGGTTTATGAATACCGGGGGTATCCGTGAAAACAATCTGATAATTGTCTGTTGTATAAATTCCTTTTATGTTATTTCTCGTGGTTTGTGGTTTGTGGGAAACAATTGCAATTTTTTCGCCTATAATAGCGTTTAAAAGAGTTGATTTTCCCGTGTTTGGTCGCCCGATAAGGGCGACAAATGCGGATTTTGTATTGAATTCCATTTATTTTTCCTTTCCTTTTTTAAGATTTTTCAATCTTTTATCTGTTTAAAAACGCAACATAAGCTTTATAAGCTTCATATACGTCTGCTTTGTGTGCTATTTCAAAAGGTGCGTGCATTGAAAGCAAGGCAACACCTGCATCTATAACTTGTACACCCAAATTGGCAATGTACTGTGCAACAGTGCCGCCACCGCCTTCGTCAACCTTTCCAAGCTCTCCGAATTGGTAGTTTACATCGTTTTCGTCAAAAATTCTTCTTATTTCAGCTGTAAGTTCCGCACTTGCTTCGGAAGAACCGCTTTTTCCTCTTGCACCGGTGTAACGCAAAAGTGCCAAGCCTTGTCCGCAAAGTGGTGTATTTTGTTTTTCGTAAACTTCCGCATACATTGGGTCGTAAGCCGCAGCAACATCGGAAGAAAGACAAGTTGATTTTTTAAATAATTTGTAAAGATTTATGTTTTTGTCTATTGATGTGAGGAAATATTGCAAAAAGCTTGATTGCATACCGCTGTTGCCCATACTTCCCACTTCTTCTCTGTCAGCAAGAACAACAACGGCTGTTTTTTTTGTATTTTTTATGTTCATAAGTGCTTCAAATGAAGGGTAAGCGCAAACTCTGTCATCGTGACCGAAACCTGAAATCAAGCTTCTGTCAAAGCCTAAATCTCTTGCTTTTCCGCTTGGAACAACCTGAATTTCGGCG
>CAYPIJ010000009.1:0-23906 GCA_964410755.1 uncultured Oscillospiraceae bacterium
GCAAGCAAAACGAATTTCCGCATTTTTTAAAACATTTCCCACAAGCTTTGCACATTTTTCATTTACCGATATTTCCGGTATTATAACTTTAAAAACATCGCTGTATTCCTTTAAAACATTTTCAGCGTTTTCTCCCAAAAGAAGCTTTTTCAATTCTTCAAAAATTCGCTCTTTTGAAATGTTGGAAAGAAGCTCTTTGTTTTTATGAATACTTATTTTTGTTTTCTCGTCAATTTCAAAGCCCAAGGTTGAAGAAAATCTTAAAGCACGCAAAATTCTCAGTCCGTCTTCGTTGAAACGTTTGTCAGCCTCTCCCACACACACAATTCTCTTTTTTTCTATATCTTTTTTACCGAAAAAAGGGTCAAACAAACCTTTTTTTGGATTATACGCCATTGCATTTACAGAAAAATCACGTCTTTTTAAATCTTCCTCAATATTTTTTGTAAAGCTCACATTATCCGGACGACGATTATCCTTATATTCACCATCAACACGATATGTAGTTATCTCAATATGAAGTGAATTTACCACAACCGTTACGGTTCCGTGCTTTATTCCCGTTTCAATTGTTTTGTAATCACAAAAAATTCGTTTTGTATCTTCCGGCAACGCATTTGTCGCCATATCAAAATCGTGAGGGACTTTATTCATAATATAATCCCTCACGCAACCGCCCACAAGGTAGGCTTCATATCCGTTTTTCAAAAAAGTTTCAAAAACTGTATTTATTTCATTGGGAATTTCAAAATTCATTTATCTCTCCCCTATTTCAAGCTTTTTAAATACGTTAATGTTTTCGGTGTAAACTCCAACTGATTTACAAACATTTCCTCGGCAAATTTGTAAAATCCGTCTTTATAATTATCGCTTAAACTGAATTTCAAAAAATCTTTAAGCGATGCATTAATAATGAAGTTTACACACTTATATATGCTTTTTTCAAGCTTTATAACTTCGGGATTTTCCTTGTCGAAACAATTTTCACACAAAAAAACGCAATTATAAAAATCATAATAAACATTTTTTTCGATGTCTATGTTTTCACCGCAAAAACCGCATATATCCGTTTCCGGGACAACTCCCATAATTCCGCAAAGCTTAATTTCAAACACAGCTTTTATAAGATAAGGATTTTTTATTCCCTCGGAAAGTGCATACAAACAATTAAGAGTAAGCCTTAAAACATCGGTATCGGGCAAATCGGGCATACCTGTAAGGCGAACACAATCCAAAATATAACAGCCCACTCCCAGAGCATGCATATCCTTTTTTATATTGAAAAAATGCGTAATAATATTACATTCTCTGACAGTATAATTTTGTTTGTTTTCGGTTAATATGTAATCTCCCAAAGCAAACATATTTATTCCTGCCATATCTTTTCTCTTAAGGCTTTTTGCACCGGGTGCTTTTGCACTGATTATTCCGAATTTATCGGTATAAATCGTGAGCATTTTGTCTCCCTCGTTAATTTGAGTTTCGCCCACAACAATTCCCTTAGTTTCAATAAAATCCATTATTTTTCACCTTTTTTATGAAAAGAAATTTTGTTTTCGTTATGATTTATAAGTCTTTTTATATTCGCCTTGTGTCTTACAATAATCTGCAATGCAAGAATAACAGTCAAAAATACAGCAACACCTCTTAAACTACTGCCTTTGCAGAAGAAAAGCACCCAAAAGGGAGCGGAAAAAGACGCCGCAATCGACCCCAGAGAAACATATCTTTTAAGTGCAATTATAATCACGCCTGTAAGAAGCGTACAAAGTCCGGCAAGCGGATTAAAGCAAAATACAGCCCCCAAAGAAACGGTAACACCCTTTCCGCCTTTAAAACCGAAATAAATCGGATAATTGTGTCCTATGCTGGCACTTGTTGCGGCGAGATAAGCTATAAACGGTTGTTTTGTTATAAGAAATGTAGCAAAATAAGCCACAACAGCCTTTAAAGTATCAAGCACAAGCACACAAACAGCCGGAGCTGTTCCCAATGTACGCAAGGTATTTGTGGCACCTGCGTTTTTACTGCCGTATTTTCTTACATCGGTATGATAAAAAAGCTTTCCGATAATAATGGAAAAATTCAAACTTCCAAACAAATACCCAATTAAAACAGCAATAATAGCCCAAATAAAACTCATAATATTCATAACAATAGAACTCCTCTCCTAAAGCTTTTTCTTTTCGTTTCTTTCTCTTATATAAAACTTAATGGGAGTACCCGAAAAATCGAAAGCACTTCTAAGTCTGTTTTCAATGTATCTTTCATAAGAAAAATGCATGAGTCTTGTATCATTTACAAACAAAACGAACTGCGGAGGTGTGATGTCCGACTGAACTCCGTAAAGAATTTTAAGTCGTCTGCCCTTGTCCGTAGGAGGCTGAACCCTCGCTGTAGATTCCGCTATAAGGTCATTTAACATACCTGTTGTAATACGTCTGTGTGTATTTTCGTAAACGGTATCTATCATAGAGAAAATATCCTCAACGTTACGTCCTGTTTTTGCAGAAATAAACATTGACGGAGCATACATCATATATGGAAACTCTTCCAAAATTTCCTTTTTCATTTCACTCATTGTATTTGTGTCTTTTTCAACTATATCCCATTTATTCACAACAAATACAGAAGCTTTTCCCTCGTTATGAGCATAGCCTGCAATTTTCGTGTCCTGCTCTGTGGGACCTTCTGTTCCGTCAATAAGAATAAGGCAAACATCAGCTCTTTCAACAGCGGCATACGCTCTCAAAACGGAATATTTTTCAATTTTTTCGTTTACTTTGCTTTTTCTTCTGATACCGGCCGTATCGATAAAGAGATATTTTTTGTCGTTTCTTTCAACATAGCTGTCAATAGCATCTCTTGTAGTACCTGCAACTGAAGAAACAATCATTCTTTCTTCTCCCAAAATGCAGTTTACCAACGAAGATTTTCCGGCATTTGGTTTTCCCACAACGGCAACTCTTATAATTCCGTCTTCTTCCTCACTCAATTCATCTTTCGGAAATCCTTTTGCAACTTCTTCCAAAAGGTCACCTATTCCCATACCTTGAATTGCACTTACAGCAATAGGGTCACCTATTCCCAAGTTGTAAAATTCATAAAATTCCATTGGAGGTTCTCCCGGTGTATCACATTTGTTTACCGCAAGAACAACAGGTTTTTGTGAATGCATAAGCATTTTTGCAACTTCTTCATCATCGGGCAAAAGTCCTGCTCTTACGTCCGTCAAAAATACAATAACATCAGCCGTATCAATTGCAATTTGAGCCTGTCTTCTCATCATTGCCGTAATTTCGCTTTCATTATCCGGTTCAATACCGCCCGTATCGATAAGCAAAAATGCTTTATCAAGCCATTGTGCTTCCGCCATAATTCTGTCACGGGTAACACCCGGGGTATCTTCAACAATAGATACTCTTTTTCCTACTATTCTGTTAAACAACTGTGATTTTCCCACATTCGGTCTTCCCACAATCGCAACTATCGGTTTTGCCATATTTCCATACTTCCTTTCTCTTATCTTATTTATGCAAACAGTTGAAAAAATCACAACCGTTATTTTCGCAAAGAACAACTTTTGTTTTCAATGCGTTTTTTATGTCCTTAAATGTCTTTCCGTCCAAAGTTAAATCCCCCTCTGAACGAAAGATGTTTTTCGGCAGAACAACCATTCCCAAATCTCTGTTTTTAAGCTGTTCTATAATATCCGTTGCCGTCAAAAGTCCTGCAACCGTAATATGTTCTCCGAAAAAATTATTTTTTATTTTAACAACCTCAATTTCGCAATCAAATTCTTTTTTAAATTCATTGCAAAGTCTTACAAACATATCGTAAGCCGAATACGAGGTTACAATTGTTTTCTTTTTTAGTCTTTTTTTTCTTCTTTTTAAGGCATTTTTTCCCTCAAAAAATTCACCTTCAAAAGAGGTCAACATTCCCACGCCGTTTTCTATTTGCGGAAATCCGTCATAATAGGCTTCGTCGGGAACGGGGATTTCGCCCTTAACAAAAAATTCATCTGATGGATAAACAAATCTTTTTCCCTGCTCTTTTTGAGAAATTTCTCCGTATTTATTTATTATTTCAACAACATTTCTGCAATCTTCTTTTGTAAAAAGCTCAACTTGCTGAAGCTTTTCTCTGTATTTCGTTTGTCCCATGGGAACAACCGACAAGCTGTTTACGCCAAGCTCATATAAATCTTTAATGGATTTTTCAAGTTCTTCACCGTCATTCCAGCCCTTGCAAAGCACAATTTGTGCATTAACCGTTATATGATTTTCTATAAGTCTTTTGATTTTGTCTTTTATTCCGCCCGCAAATCTATTGTTGAGCATCTTTTTTCTAAGCTCGTCATTTGTAGTATGAACGGAAACATTTATGGGAGAAAGACGCATTTTCAAAATATTTTCAAATTCTTCCTCTTTCATATTTGTGAAAGTAACGTAATTTCCCGTAAGAAAGGAAAGTCGTGTATCGTCATCTTTAAAATACAGCGGTTCTCTCATTCCGCAAGGAAGCTGGTCTATAAAACAAAAAATGCACTTATTGTGACAACTTTTTGGATTTTCAACCATAGGTCGCTCGGAAACAATACCGATATCCTCATAATCGTTTTCAATTTCAACCGTTTTTTTCTTGCCTTTTTTTGTTACAATATCAAGCGTAACAACAGGGCTCGAACTTATAAGATAACCGAAAAGCAAACCGTCTGTAACTTCTCTGTTATTAATATGAGTTATACAGTCTCCTGCTTTAATTTTAGCCTTTTTCGCAAGACTGCCTCTTAAAACTTCGTCAACATAATACAAATGCGATACACCTCCTTTTTCATTCTTTAAAAAAACAACGGGGAACTTAGCACATAAGTATCCCCGTCTAAAGGTCAAAATATTAATCTACTTTGATTACTTCTTTACCTTTGTAATATCCGCAAGCTTTACAAACTCTGTGAGGCAATGTTAATTCCTGACAATGCGAACATTTTACAAGTCCCGGAACGCTAAGTTTCCAATTTGCTCTTCTTTTGTCTCTTCTTGCTTTAGACACTTTTCTCTTTGGTACAGCCATTTCTTACACCTCCTGCAATACGCAGACGACTTTTTTAAAAACCGTCTGAGAGTGAAAACTCTATATAATAATTTTTTAACATTTTTATAAGTAAGCTTTTTTATAAAAACCTACTAAAATCAGTTTTTGAAAAACTCCTTAAGCTTTTCGAGTCTCGGATCGATTTCTTCATTTTTGCAATTACATTCTGTAACATTAAGGTCACATCCGCACATAGTGCAAAGTCCCTTACAGTCTTCTTTGCATAAATGTCTTTCCAAAACTACGGGATATGCAGCTTTATAAAGCCCCTCGCCTAAGTAAACCTTACTTCCCGAGTAAGGGATATACTCGTCCTCTTCAAAGCCTGCGCCACTCTTTGCGATGACTTCGTCCACCGAAACGCAAAAATCTTGCCGAAATTCCTTTAAACAGCGATCACACGCAAGGTCAAGAGAAAACTCAAGAGTACCCTTCAAAAACAAATTTCCCGATAAATTAGTGATATTGCCTTTAAGTAAAGCATCGGAAGCCATTACAAAATTGGGGTCAATTTCAGAAAACCCTTCTTTTGAAAAAAGCTTTTCCACTTCCAGAACCGCACCCTCATGTTTTACAACAGAGCTTATATCGATTCCAAAGTCGTGGTTTGTTTCTTTTCTCTCCACAAAAAACGCTCCTCTCTTCTTTACAACATATCGACTTTTTCGGTCTTTTGACCCAAATCGACAGACATACATATAATATAATACATAATTTTTTGCGATTTGTCAAGAGTTTTTTTCAAAAAAAACCAAATATTGAAGATATTTTATATAAGCCTCTGTGTTTCAAGGGCAATCATAAGCTCTTCATTTGTAGGAATAACAAGAGTTTTAACCTTTGCACCTTCTTTTGTGATGTCAACAGTTCCACGATTGTTATTTTTGTCTTTATCTATTTCAATTCCCATAAATTCAAGACCATTTACAATGTTTTCTCTCATTGTTGCATCGTTTTCACCGATACCTGCCGTAAATACAACAGCATCAACTCCGCCCATAGCGGCAGCATAAGCACCGATGTATTTTCTTACGTGATATTCAAAAATATCAAGTGCAAGCGCACATCTTTCGTCACCGTTTGCTTTTCCTTCGCTCAAATCTCTGAAGTCTGAGGATTTACCGGAAACGCCCTGTGCACCCGACTGTTTATTTAAAATTGTAAGAACTTCGGAAGCACTTAAATTTTTCTTGTTTGCAATAAATTCAACAATTGCAGGGTCAAGGTCACCTGATCTTGTTCCCATCATAATTCCCCCCAAAGGAGTAAGTCCCATTGTGGTATCAACGGATTTTCCGCCGTCTACCGCTGTGATTGAAGAACCGTTACCCAAATGGCAAGTAATAATTTTCAAATCTTTAATATCTTTACCCAAGTATTCGGCTGTTTTCATTGATACATAGTTGTGGCTTGTTCCGTGGAAGCCGTATCTTCTTATGCTGTATTCTTCGTAATATTCGTAAGGAACGGGATAAATAAATGCTTTTTTGGGCATTGTCTGATGGAATGCAGTATCAAACACGCCAACCTGAGGAACATTCGGAAGAACTTTTTTACAAGCTTCAATTCCTATAATGTTAGGAGGATTGTGGAGCGGTGCAAGCTCAATACATTCGTCAAGAGCTTTCATAACAGCTTCCGTAATAAGACATGAGCCGTTGAATTTTTCTCCGCCGTGTACAACTCTGTGACCGATGGCATCGATTTCATCCATAGATGCAATAACACCCATTTCGCTGTCTGTAAGACTGTCCAAAACAGCTTTTATAGCATCGCCATGGTCGTTAAGAGGCAAATCTTTAACAAATTTTTCTCCGTTTTTTTCGTGTTTTAATCTTCCGTCAATTCCTATTCTTTCGCACAAGCCCTTAGCCATTACGGACTGGTCGTCCATATTGATAAGCTGATATTTTAAAGATGAGCTTCCTGCGTTTATAACCAAAATTTTCATAATTTTCTATATCTCCTTTATTATTTTAAACTACATTTGTGCCTGAACACAAGTAATTGCAACAGCACCGACAATATCGTCCGCACTGCAACCTCTGGAAAGGTCGTTTATAGGCATTGCGATACCTTGTGTTATAGGACCGTAAGCTTCTGCTTTTGCAAGTCTCTGAACAAGTTTATAACCGATGTTACCTGCATCAAGATCGGGGAAACAAAGAACATTTGCTTTTCCCGCAACGTCACTGCCGGGAGCTTTTGACTGACCTATTTCGGGAACAATTGCCGCATCAAGCTGTAATTCTCCGTCAACTTTAAGTTCGGGGTATGTTTCTTTGCAAATTCTTGTAGCTTCAACAACCTTGTCTACATCTGCGTGTTTCGCACTGCCTTTTGTGGAGTGAGAAAGCATAGCAACGTAAGCTTCATGCTGTGTAAGAAGTTCAAAAGAATCGGCACTGCATTTTGCGATTGCCGCAAGCTTTTCGGGATCGGGGTTTTGTTCAAGACCGCTGTCGGCAAAAACAAATACACCGTTGTCACCGTATTCGCAATCGGGAACAACCATCAAAAAGAATGCTGAAACAAGTTTAACGCCCGGTTTTGTTTTTATAATTTGAAGACTTGGGCGAAGTGTGTTTGCGGTTGAATGGCAAGCACCGGAAACAACGCCGTCGGCATCGCCTGCTTTAACCATAAGACAAGCGTAGTACATATAATCACCCAATGCTGTCTTTTTAGCATCTTCATAAGTAAGACCTTTCGATTTTCTGAGTTCAACAAAAAGGTTCAAATACTCCTCTGTTTTTTCATAAGTGAAGGGGTCAATGATTTTTGCTTTTGAAATGTCAAGCCCCTTGCTGTTTTTTTCGATTTCCTCTTTCGTGCCTATAATAATGAGGTCGGCAATATCCTCTTTCAATATTTTTTCTGCTGCCTCAAAAGTTCTTCTGTCCATAGATTCGGGAAGAACAATTGTTTTTTTGTCTGCTTTCGCACGATTTTTAATGTTATCGATAAAAGCCATTTTTCATTACCTCCAAAGTCATTTATATAATCATTACTTTTTATTATACTCCAAAAAAGAAAATTTTTCAAGTGTTTTTTGATAATTTTATATATTTTTTCCAAAAACTATGTTTTTCGTTTTTATTTTTCCTTTTTTTTGATTTATATTGACTTTTTTTTAAAACTGTGATAAAATTGTTTTGCAACATAAAAATATATGAAACGAAAGGTGTAATATAAAATGGCATTAAGTATGACAGGCTACGGCAGAGAAAAAACCGTAAGCAAAAATTATGAAATATGTGTGGAAATAAAATCTGTAAACAATCGTTATTTCGACACCAACATAAGAGTTCCGAAAGCATTTTCTTTTTTGGAAGAAAACGTAAGAAAATATTTATCAAAAAGAATAAACAGAGGTAAAATCGATGCTTTCATATATATGAAAAACATTGAAGAAAGCGAATTTGACATTTGTGTAAACGAAAAAAACGCACAAGCCTACTACAACGCTTACAAGGAATTATCCGAAAAATTCGACCTTCCTTTCGACCTTACTTCAACAAAATTGGGAAAAGCTCCCGACGTTTTGGAAATAAGCACAAAGGATTTTTCCGAAGATGATATATGGGAAGCTCTTTTGCCCGTTTTGGAAAAAGCTGTTGACGATTTCTGCGATATGCGTACAAGAGAAGGTGAAAACCTTAAAAACGATGTTTCCGAAAGAATAGACAATTTGGAAAGAATAGTTTCAAAAATAGAGGTACTTTTGCCTCAATCGGTAAAAGATTACGAACAAAGATTACGTTCAAAAATCGATGAATATATTTCGGGCAATACATACGACGAAAACAGAGTATTAACGGAAATAGCAATTTTTTCCGACAAGGTTGCAACCTTTGAAGAAACAACAAGATTGAGAAGTCATTTTGATGCTTTCCGTTCACTTATTCAAAAAAATGCACCAATAGGAAAGAAGCTTGACTTTATAATTCAAGAAATGAACAGAGAAGTAAACACAACATGTTCAAAATGCCAAAGCATTGAAATAACAGAGCTTGGAATTGAAGCAAAATCGGAAATTGAAGCAATAAGAGAACAAATTCAAAATATCGAATAATAAAAGAGGTGCTTTACTGTGACAAAAACCAAAAAAAACGAAATTAATTTTGCAAACGGCAAAATGTTTGACAAAATACTAAAATTTGTTGTCCCTCTTATGTTTTCGGGAATTTTGCAAAATTTATTTAATATGGCCGATACCGTTGTTGTGGGAAGATTTGCAGGCGATACACCTTTGGCAGCTGTCGGAGCGACATCGGCACTCACCAACCTTATTTTAAACCTTTTTATAGGACTTTCAATGGGTGCCACAATTACCATATCGAGATATTACGGTTCAAAAGACGAAAAAAGAATGAGCCGTGCATCTCATACAGCAATAGCAATAAGTCTTATAAGCGGAGTTTTCCTTGCGATATTGGGATTTTTTATTTCAAAACCACTTCTTACCCTTATGGGAACGCCCAAAGAAGTTTTACCGCTTTCCGCTTTATATATGAAAGTTTATTTTGCGGGAATGCCCGTTATTATGCTATATAACTTCGCAAGCGGTATTATGAGGTCATACGGAGATACAAAAAGGCCTCTCTATTACCTCTCCGTTGCGGGAATTATAAACGTTGTATTAAATCTTATTTTGGTAATAGTTTTCCACTTGGACGTTTTGGGAGTTGCCATAGCAACCGTTGTTTCTCAAATTGTTTCGGCTTTTCTTACCTTAAAAGCTCTTACAAAAGTTGATAACGGTTGTAAAATCTATTTAAACAAAATTAAAATACATAAAAATGAGCTTATTATGATTGCAAAAGCAGGAATTCCAAATGGAATACAAGGTTGTCTTTTTTCAATCTCCAGCGTTTTAATCCAATCGTCCATAAACTCATTCGGAAAAACCACAATGGCAGGTATAAATGCAGAAAGCAGTATTGAAGGTATATTTTACGTATCCATGAATTCATTCGGTAATGCTTGCGTTACCGCTTGTGCCCAAAACATCGGTGCGAAAAAATTCGATCGTGCCAAAAAAAGCTTTTTTATATGTAGCTTGTGTGCCGTTGCGGCTTGGTGCATTTTGGCATTTATCACCTTTACATTTCCAAATGAGCTTTTGGGGATTTTCTCGAAAAACAAAGATGTAATCGAAATAGGAAAAATCAAGCTTTTTATGAGGATAGGAACATATTTTTTAGTAGGTCTTATGGAAGTTTCAACCGGTGCGTTAAGAGGAATCGGTCATTCCTTTATAGCTATGCTTATTGCAATTTTCGGTGTGTGCGCATTCAGACTTTTCTGGATTTTCACGGTTTTCAAATCAATACACACATTAAATTGCCTTTTAATTTCCTATCCTGTTTCTTGGTCTTTAACCTCGGCAATAAACATTGCAATATTCTTTGTTTTGATAAATAAAATGAACAAAAGAAAAAAACTGAAAAATTAATAATAACAAAAAACTCTGCGTTTACAAAATATATTTGCTCGCAGAGTTTTTTTAGCCCATCATATCTTCTTTTTTATATTTATTGGGCGACTTTCCATTGTATTTTTTAAAATTTTTAATAAAATAGCTAACGCTGTCAAAACCCACTTTATCGGCAATTTGAGTTACATTAAGTTCATTTTCCAAAAGCAACGCTTCAGCTTTTTTTATTCTGAAATAATTAATGTAATCGCAACAACTCATTGATGTTATTTGCTTGAAAATTCTTGAAAAATAGGTATATTCCATATATGAATTTTCCGCAATTTTTTTAACAGTCAAGGGCTTTTCGTAATTTTTTTCAATGTATTTTAATGCCTTTTCTATTTTTTCAACGGTTTGCTCGTTATATATGCTCAAAATACCTTTTTCTTCCTCAACACAACGAATAATCCAAAGCATTATCTTGTAAATATCGGATTTTAAAGCTATCTCATATCCGTATTTTTTTCCTTTCAATTCCTTTTTTATATCGGCAAAAACATTTTTCAAACCGCTGTTTTTCATTTTTTCGGAATTGAAAATATATTTTCCGTCAGCATTATTGAATATAAAAGGCAAAACATATTTGAGCTCGATTGAAGACACATAAGACGAATAAACCACTTCGGGCTGAAATTTCACCACAAGATATTTCCCCTCCGGATTATCAACAGGAGAAATTTCGTGAATGCTCCTTGAGCCTATAACAACCATATCTTCCGGCTTCAAAAAAAATTCTTCACCGTTTACTTTTACAATGTACTCCCCTTTCAAACCGTACAAAATTTCAACAAAATCATGACGATGGGGCGTTGTAAAAATCTTATCGCTTTTTCTTGTAATTTGCAAGCTTACCTGAAAGTTTTCACCGGAAGCGGGACGCAATTCTTCATACCATTCTTTCATAAAAAATTCCTTTGTTTACTTCAAAAGTTCTTCAAAATCTCTATATTCCACATTTTTCTTTTTCGGCAAAGTATTTTCACTTATTGTAAAAAAGAAAAAATCTTTTTCGGAAAAATCCGTAAAAAACACATTTTTATCGATTTTTTTACCATATTTGTAAATACACTCATTTCTGGAAAAAACTTTGCAAAGATAAAATTTATCATTTTCTTGCTTTTCAATATCCAAAACGCCAAAAAATCGGTTTTCTTTTTTGCATTTTATTTCTTTTTTCATTTGAATGTCAATACCGCCGTCAACATTTCCCAAAAAAAACGCAACTTTGGTCTCACTGTGTGAAATCCCGATTTTCAAGGAAAGATTTTCAAAATACGGCTTATTGTTTTTATCTTTCTTTATTTTTTCAAAAAGAAAATTATTTTCTTTTAAAGCATAAGCAACAAGTAACCGTGAATAAAGCCTTTGAAAAGCTTTTTCCTCTTTTTTTTGCTTTTTTATAAAAGAAAAATCATCTTCTTCCAAAAAAAACTTGTATTTTTCAAAATAACCATAGTTTTTAAAGTCGGAAAAATCAAAAACATAAACCTTGAAAAACTTTTTTTCCATAATATTATTCTTCAAAAACAAGTCTTCCGAAATATCGAAATTGGTGAAAATCAGGTTCAGGCGTTTCCACATCGTTCCACACACAATAATGAGGTTCTTGGGTTTCGTCACCGCATTTATAGAAATTACCGTAACAAGTGTTGGAAAATCCGGTGAATTTTTCAAACAACGCAAAAGGTATTTCAAATTCGGCAACCCAACCTGTGTTTAAAACATAGGTTTTTATATTAAACATACTTCTGTCGAATTTTATTTTTTTTCTGTCATATCTGTCTTTACCTATTGCAAGGTGCAAAGTTCCCAAAGGATTTATCTCAAAATTGAAATATCTTTTATCAGAAATATTGGGACGAATAAAAAATTCCATACAACTGTCTGCACAAACGTGACCGTTATCTTCCGTAACAACAGCGGTTATATCCGTTTCTTCCGTTTCAAGTCTTACAAAAATCTTTTCGTCATTGTAAGTAAGCTTTGCAAGAGTATTCATAACAAGAGGAAACTCTTTCCATGGTGCAGTTTCAATTCCCACTCCGTCAATTTCTTCCCATTTTACGGGAACCTCATTCGTTTTTTTTATTCTGTATTCATTCATTTTTAAAAAGCCTCTCTATTTAAAAAATTTATTTTTAAATTCCGTTGTTTCTTTGTTTATGCGTTCAATATCATCTTTACAGCCCTTTGTTTCGCCGTAAGCCTTCATAAGCCCTTCCAAACGGCTTGTGTAAAGCGTGTATTTCGGATAAAAATTGTTTATAAGGAAAAGTGCATATTTAACAAGTCTGAAATGACCGTAAGCTCTCGGTGTTTCCCCCGGAACACACTCCACAGCAACAGAATTTTTGTTCATTATTTCGTCGGGAATTGAATCTTCGTTCTTTGAAAAAACAATTGTATAAGCATGATTAAATCCACTTACATCACTGTAAATATCGTGTGCATCGGTAGAACCCACCATGGGCATATCAACACCTTCGGCCCTAAGCTCGTTGTAAAGTGCAACCTGCAAATTATTTTCATTCACACTACAACCTCCCAACACTTCAAAAATATCATACATTCCGCTTTTTAAAGTGTAGAAAGATGTTTGCGTTTCTGAATGATATTCATCTCTGTAGGTCCAATAAGGATGCGGATAAATCGCTTTTCCTCCGCTTTTTCTTATTTCGTCGCAAATCCATTTTCTGAAAATGTAATCTCTTTTGTCGATATAATCGGGCAAATCAAAGCTTTCAGCCTGTTCAAACAGACTTTCACGCAAATTTTCATAATCTCTTTCCAAAATTTCGTTTACACTGTATTTACCGTTAAAATTTACAATGTGAATATAGCCCATATTGTTATTGTGAACTTCTTCACCGCAAAATACCTTAAAACCGCAATCCACATCTTCATACATTTTTTTCAAATTAACCGACGGCGCATACTTATGATGATCCGTAAGGCAAAGAAAATCATAACCCAAGCCCCTTAAAGAACCTGCAATTTCATTAAGTTCACCTTTCCCGTCACTTCCGACGGAATGAAAATGAAGATCACCCTTATAGGGCAATGTTCCGTATAAATCTTCATTTAAAGCATAAACGGAAAACTCCAAAAAATATTCGTCTCCCTCACCTTTTAAAAAGAGAATTTTATATTCCTGTTCATACTTAAAATCATAGGAAAAAATAATTTTTCCGTTTTCCGGTTTAACGGTTATTTCATTGAATTTATTTTCGTTTACAACGAGATTTCTGTTTCTGGGAACATCTCTTTTCTCTTTAGGCACAATTCGCAAGGTATATTCTTCATCTTTAAAATCATACAATTTTTTTGTTGCTTCAATTACAATTTCGCTTGTTTTTCCCACCATTACAACAGAGGGAAAAACATTGTAAAATCTAAATTCATCTCTCATTATATTTTTTACCTTTCTTATTTTTAAAACTTATTTTTACGGCAAAATATGTCCCGAGCTTAAATAAAGAGCATACCAATCCTCACGGGAAAGACGAATTTCACTTGCTTTAATGCAATCCTTAAGCCTTTCAACGTTCATTGTTCCCGTAACAGGCTGAATTTTTGCCGGGTGACGTAAAATCCACGCAATAGCTACTGCTGTTTTTGTGGTGTTGTATTTTTCCGCAATTTCAGCCATTTTGTCATTTAATTCTTTAAATTCGGGATTATCTATAAAAACACCTTTAAAAAATCCGTGTTGGAACGGAGACCAAGCCTGAACGGTTATATCTTCAAGTCTGCAATAATCCAAAACACTACCGTCACGACACACAGCTTCATTTTCATTCATATTCACAAATATTCCGTTTGAAATCATTCCGTTATGTCCCAAACTAAGCTGTAACTGATTGGCAACAAGAGGAACGTTAAGACCTTTTTGCAAAAGCTTCATTTGCATTGGATTTTGGTTTGAAACACCGAAATGTCTCACTTTTCCGCTTGATTTTAAAATATCGAAAGCTTCTCCCACTTCGTCCGGTTCTACAAGTGCATCGGGACGATGGAGAAGAAGTAGATCAATATAATCTGTTTTCAATCTTTTCAAACTTCCGTCAACACTTTGTAAAATATGTTCTTTTGAAAAATCAAACATTTTTCCCGGTACTATACCGCATTTTGTCTGCAAAATAATTTTTTCTCTTATATCATCGTTCATTCCGATAACATCTGCAAATATGCTTTCACATTCGCCTCTGCCGTAAATATCGGCATGATCAAAAAAGTTAGCATCGTTTTCAAGAGCTGTTTTCACAATTTTTTCGGCTTCATTTTTTTCAACGCTGTTTATTCGCATACACCCAACAGCAACGGTAGGCACTTGTAAGCCCGATTTTCCCAATTCTATTTTATACATTTTTATTTTTTCTCCTATTTTCCTATTGCTTTCATTTTTGTTATATCAACATCTTCAGGTTTATATTTTTCAATATAGTCAAGCATTTCGTCAACATCGTCAAAAACTTCGTAAAGTGCATTACTTTCTTCCGTCATAAAGTTTTCTTCCGCTGTTTTTTTCAAAACATCTATAATTCCGTTGTAATAACCTTTTGTATTAAGCACGCATATCGCCTTATGGTGACGATTAAGCTGTTTTAAAGTAAGAATTTCAAAAAATTCTTCATAGGTTCCGATTCCGCCCGGCGTCATAATAAACGCATCAGCTTTATCTTCCATAATTTGTTTTCTTTCGCGCATCGTTTCGGTGGGAATAAGCTTGTCGCAACCATCATATAAAACACCGTCAACGTTGAAAAATGTAGGTGCTACACCTATCATATATCCCTTTTCTTCCGTCACTCCTCTTGCAACGGCTCCCATAAGGCCGGAAGCGCCGGCACCGAAAACGAGATGATGTCCTCTTTGAGCCATTTTTCTGCCCAATTCCTCACCATGTAAAATATATTCTTTATCTATTGTTTTGCTTGAAGCACCATAAACACAAATATTCATTTTTTATCATCCTTTCAATTTTTTCATATTTAAATCTTAATGTAAGTATACCAAAAAAACGCTTTTTTGTCAATAAATATTACAAAAAAGAAAAAAATGCGTTTTCGAAAAGCTCTGACGAAAACGCACAAAAAACAAAATTTATACTAACATTAATTATTTTTTAAAAAATTAAACCATAAAACGTTCAAGCTCTTTCATAAGCTGATCGCAATCGTCTGCAAAAATTTCAACTTTTATGGGTTTCGAAAGATCAAGGCTGAATATTCCCATGATAGATTTTGCGTCAACAACATATCTTCCGGATGTAAGATCTATATCATAGCTGTATGAGCTTACAGTATTTACGAATAATTTCACGTCGTTGATTGAATTTAATTGAATGTTAAAAGTTTTCATTTTAAAACCCTCCCAAAAATTTATTTTTTTCGCGAAAGCCTTTAGTTTTCGCCTATATTTATTATAAACCAACAAGGCAAAAAAAGTCAATAGCATTTATTCAAAAAATTTACAGAAAAAAAAGTTATTTTATTAGTTACTATTTACAAAAACCTTTTTTTGTGGTATACTAAATAATAAAACATTCAAAAAACAATAAAAAATAAAGAGAAAAAATGGAGGTACCAATATGAAAAAATCAACCTATTCAACAATCACACCCGAAATATTCGAGCTTTGCGATACGTGCGTGAAAAACAGCAATATTGATCCTCAGCTCTATACTGTTCACAACGTAAAAAGAGGATTGAGAGATCTTGACGGAAAAGGTGTTGTAGCCGGTCTTACGGAAATTTCCAACATCGTTTCCTCAAAGCAAATAAACGGTGAAACTGTTCAATGCGACGGTGAACTTTATTATCGTGGTGTTGACATCAACGACCTTGTAAACGGTTTTATAAACGATGACCGTTTCGGTTTTGAAGAAACAGTTTATCTTCTTTTGTTCGGAGTACTTCCAAACAAAGAACAACTTACCGATTTTGAAAAGCTTCTTTCAAAATATCGCACACTCCCAACCAACTTTGTAAGAGATGTAATTATGAAAGCACCCAACAAAGACATTATGAACTGCCTTGCAAGAAGCGTGCTTACACTTTACGCTTACGACAACAATGCCAATGACACAAGCATTCCCAACGTTTTACGTCAATGCTTACAGCTTGTTGCCAATTTCCCACTTTTGGCGGTTTACTCATACCAAGCATACAGACATTACGATTTAAACAAAGATTTGGTAATTAACCGCCCGGATCCGAAACTTTCAACAGCGGAAAATATTTTGCGTCTTTTAAGACCGGACAAAAAATACACCGAGCTTGAAGCAAAGCTTTTGGATCTTGCGCTGGTTCTTCATGCGGAACACGGCGGCGGAAACAATTCCTCCTTTACAACACACGTTGTAACATCATCGGGCACAGACACATATTCTTCCACGGCAGCATCTCTTTGCTCCCTAAAAGGACCGAAACACGGTGGTGCAAACATAAAGGTAAAACACATGTTTGACGACATTAAAAAACACGTTAAAAACTGGAACGATGAAGACGAGCTTCGAGCATACCTTACAAAAATACTCAACAAGGAAGCTTTTGACAAGGCAGGACTTATCTACGGAATGGGTCATGCGGTTTATTCCATATCGGACCCACGTTCCAATGTTTTCAAAAGCTTTGTTGAAAAGCTTTCCAAAGAAAAAGGAAAAACGAAAGAATTTAAGCTTTACAACAACGTGGCAAAAATCGGAACAGAACTTATTTGCGAGAAGCGAAAAATTTATAAAGGCGTAAGCCCAAACATCGACTTCTACAGCGGATTTGCATATTCAATGCTCGAATTACCCGAAGAACTTTACACACCGCTTTTTGCAATTGCAAGAATTGCGGGTTGGAGTGCTCACAGAATTGAAGAACTTATAAACGGCAACAAAATTATTCGCCCTGCGTATAAATCAGTTGCAGACAAAAGGGATTATGTTCCCCTTAACAAAAGAACTTAAAGAAAGGAAAAATTTTAAAAATGGAAAATGTATATTTTGACGAAATTCATAAACAAGCCTTGAAAGGCACAACAGTATTAAAAAATGTAGGACTTATTTTGGCAGCTTTTGTAGTATCTTTTATTTGTATTTTGTTTACCGCCTACTTGGGACCTTTTACACTTCTTCTTATAGTAGGAGCTTTTGTGGGAGCTTTTTATCTCATAAAAACATCAAGCAAAGAATATGAATATATCTATACAAACGGAGAAATCGACATAGATATGATAAGCGGAAAAACAAGCCGTAAAAGAATGGTGACAATAAAACCGGAAAATATGTCAAAACTTGAAAAATACACACCCGATTCATACAAACGTTTAAAAACCCCTGATATTATTAAAAACTTGGATTTTTCAAGCGGAAATCCGCATGATACTTATATCATAGTAACAACATTAAACTCAACAAAAACACTTATTTTGTTTTCACCGTCTCAACGACTTTTGGAAACATGGGAACCTGTTTTGAGAAAAAGAAGAATTATTTTGTAATTCCTTAAGGAGGAATGCTTTATGAAAACATTCAAAAAAACATTAACAATTTTAACGATTTTATCAATTGTTTTTGTTTCATTGCCCACGGCTTATGCCTACAATTTTCCCAACGCAATTTGGCAATATGACGACAAATATCGTGTTGCTTTCGATTCGGGCGATTTAAACGGCATAATAACCTACGGTGAATCCGCATTAAATGTCATTGCAAACGAGGAAGAAAACGAAAACGTTATGTCTTACCGTGCTTCTCGTATGTTTGAAGTGGCAAAAGCTTACGAAAAATTGGGAAATTACCAAAAAAGTGCATATTGGTACGAAAAAGCCATAGCACCGAATGCGGTAATGAACTTTCAGGATGCGGTAAAAATTTGCAAAGCAAAATCGCAGCTTTACACACCTGAAATAGGTCTTTACAAGCAAACAAATTCCGCTCCTGTAAATTACGGTGCAAAAAATGAATATTCAAACGGTATTTTGTGGGGTGTTACCTGTGACTCGGAAACAAGAAACGAGTTTCAAAACGAATCTATGACAATGATTTACCATACTTTCGGTGAAGAATTCAACTCATATATGGAAACATTTTTGCAAACAGCAGTTGAAAAAAACATTGCCGTGGAATTTTCACTGAATTTAAAAAATGAAGCCGCCGATGTTTTAAACGTAAAAAATCAAGGTGCATGGCTCGACAACTTTTTGGATATTTTAAATAAGTACAACACCGTTCCCATATATTTAAGATTTGCCGGTGAAGTAAATTCTTGGGAAAATCAACCTAATCCGGAAGATTTTAAAGATGCATTCAGATTTGTGTCAAACAAAATCCACGAAAAATCTCCGCATATTGCGGTAGCATTCGGACTTAATTTTGTTTCGGATTGGAACGGTGATTTTGAGAAATATTATCCCGGAGACGAATATGTGGACTGGATAGGCGTATCCCTTTATTTAAACAAAAACTTTTTGGGACAAAAAGCCGAAACAGAAGAACAAAAGCTCAGCGAACAAATGTTTTTTGCCGGTGACAGTGCGGAACCAATCAGAATTTTAAAACCGATAATAGATACCTACGGATCAAGAAAGCCCATTATGATTTTTGAATCCGGTGCTTCTCACACCACAAGAACATTAAACGAAAATTCCACAATATGGGCAAAAAATCGTTTAAATGAACTTATGAATTATGTTCCTATGGTATATCCGCAAGTTAAAATAATCGGCTATTTCAACACGGTTATGCCATCGGAAGTGCAAGATTATGCACTTTCCTCAAACTATGAGCTTCAAGATTACTACAAAGCTCTCGTAAAAGAACAACATTTTGTTCAAAATTCATATTCAAATGACAATTCCGTTTCTTATGCAGATTGCAAATACGGTTTTACGACTGACCAAACGGTAAATGTTTTCAAAACCTACGCTTACGACTACGGCTCAAACTATAAAAACGTTTCATATTTTATAGACGGTGCTCTTGTCGGACAAAGTGACACTCTCCCCTATTCATGCCAAATTGATTTTAAAAATTACAATTTGGGACAGCATACCATGACTGTAAAAATGAATTCGGATACAGGCACATCTGTTGAAAAGACTGTTCCTTTCACTGTGACGGAAAACATAAAAATAGTTGTAAACAATGTTCCCCTTTCCAACCTCGACCAACCACCGGTAATAGTTGACGGGAGAACAATGGTTCCCGTAAGAGCAATATTGGAAAGCTTGGGTGCTACCGTTGAATGGGACGATGCAACAAAAACAGCAACAGCAACAAAAGACGGATATGTTATAAAATTTATTATAGGAAACAAAACCATAACAAAAAATGACTCACCATATACCTATGACGTTGCAACGAAAATCATAAACGGAAGAACTTGCGTTCCGGCACGTGCCGCAGGCGAGCTTATGGATATGAATGTAAATTGGGACGACAACACAAAAACGGTATATATAACCCAATAATTTTATATAAAAATACGGTCTGTAAAATCCACTTTTTACAGACCGTTTTCTTTTTTCTTGTTTTATTTTTTATAACGCAAATAGTAAAAGAGGTATTGCTGGGCGATACCGGAGAGGTTGCCGAACATTTTATCTGAGGTTTCTTTTATATCGTTTTCTTCCACGTTATAAAGTTGTTTCATGGCTTTTTTTATCCAAGTGTCCGTCGGAAAAGCTTCAAAAAATCCAAAGGAAAAAAGGCAAACGCAATCCGCAACCTTTTCACCAACACCCTTTATGGTCATAAGCTTTTCTTTAACCTGTTGATAGGGCAACTTTTTCAAGCTTTCAAAAGATATTTCACCTGAATTTACTTTATTCACGGCATCGATTATATAAGGACTTCTGTATCCGCATTTTACCGTTTTCAAATCATTTTCGGTAATATTTTTCATTTTTTTCGGTGTAGGAAAGGAATAATAAATTTTCCCCTTATATTCGATTTTATCACCGAAAAGTCGAGAGGTTTCTTCAACGCATTTTGCGATTTTTGGAATATTGGAGCGTTGGGAATAGATAAATGTAAGCAAGGTTTCAAAAAAATCCTGTCTTAAAATTCTTATTCCTCTGCCGAAATCAACAGCATTTTTCATTGTAACATCATTTTTTAGTGATTTTTCAATTTCTTCGTAATCTCTTTTCAAATCGAAAAAATCTTCCAAAATTTCTTTCTTTAAATTCCCCGATGTGGCTATGCTCCAACCGTTTTTTTCTTTTTTCATTTCAATTACATTTCCGAAAGCAACACCTGTGAAAGTATCGTTTTGAAAATCGAAAAAACGAAAGCTTTGACCGCAGTCGAAAAACAACTGCGGTTTGAAATATTGATTTTCTTCTATAAAATATCCGTTATTTGTTTCTTTTAAAATCATTCTTTTATAACTTCCTTAACAGTAGTTGCCAAGCTTGCAATAGATTGCAAATCCGATGGTATTATGATTTTTGTTGCTTGACCGTCGGCAACATCCTTTAATGCTTCAAGTCCACGCAAAGCGAGAACGTTGTTGTCAATTCCCGCCTCACGCAAAAGCTTAATTCCCTCTGCGGTAGCCTTTTGAACTGCCAAAATAGCCTCGGCTTCACCTTGTGCCTTTTTTATTTGTTCTTCTTTTATTGCCTCTGCACGCAAAATAATGGATTCTTTTTCGCCCTCGGCAATAAGGATTTTGGACTTTTTGTCACCCTCAGCAATAAGAATTGCCTCTCTGCGTTCACGCTCGGCTTTCATTTGTTTTTCCATGGCATCTTGAATTTCTCTCGGTGGTAAAATATTTTTAAGTTCAACTCTATTTATTTTTATACCCCAAGCATCTGTTGCCTCATCCAAAATAGCACGCATTTTTGTGTTGACGGTATCTCTTGAGGTAAGAGTTTCATCAAGTTCCAAATCTCCCACAATATTTCTAAGAGTTGTTGCCGTAAGATTTTCGATAGCCGACATAGGATTGTCAACACCGTAAGTAAAAAGTTTTCCGTCGGTTACTTGATAGTAAACAACAGTATCTATTTGCATTGTAACATTATCTTTTGTAATAACGGCTTGAGGTGCAAAGTCAACAACTCTTTCTTTCAAGCTTACAATTTTTGCAACTTTTTCTATAATCGGTATTTTAAAATGGATACCGACAGTCCACGTCTCCGAATATGCACCCAAACGCTCCACGATATAGATGTGAGCCTGTGGAACAATACGAATACAACGTATAAGAACAAAAATAACCACCAAACCTAAAATTCCACCTATCAATCCCATAATTCTTCCTCCTTAATTTCCGAAACCATAAGCTTAACGCCATCGATTTCATGTATTTTTACTTTTTTATTTTTTTCAATTTTTTTGCCGTCAACGGATTTTGCACTCCAGTGTTGTCCTTTTACCTTTACACAACCTGAAAAATCCAAATTATTGATTTCTTCCTCGACAATTCCCACTTCCTGAAAAAGCCTGTCGGCATTTGTGCTTACCTTTTCCTTTTTTATCTTTTTTACAAAAGGTTTTGTAAGAATAATAAAAATAATTGACAAAAGGATAAACACACTTAACTGCAAGAAAATTTTTTCGGGAAAAAAGTAGGCAACAACACTTGTTATAAGAGCGGATAAGCTTAACCAAACAGTTACAAGGTTCACGGTTAATCCCTCAATTACGAGCAGTAGCACAAATAACGCTAAGTAAAAAATATACATTTTAAAACCTCCTTTTTTATTTTTAATGCCATTTCGAGCGAAGCCGATAGGTTCCCTGTTTTAAAGTTGTCATACCGAGCGTAGCCGACAGACAAAGTCGAATATATCCAATTGTATAGTAGCGATGTAGGTACCTTGTTGATTATACACGGGGATTTCTCCGTGCAGGTGCTACGCACCTTTAGTCGAAATGACAGGTAAAAATCAAATAAAAACAACAATATATACTGTATTTTATATTTATATTATATCATACTATTTTATGTGTGTCAAGAAATTTTCGACAACATTAGGTAAATTTTGACGTTTTTTTCACTAAAAAACACACATTTTTTGAATATTTTGAAAAAATTTTAATTTTTTTTGCAAAAACTATTGACAAATTGCAAAAAAGGTGGTATCTTATAAGTAGTTGTTAGCACTCACACGAATAGAGTGCTAACAACAAAAAAATAAAAATCGATTTTGATATACCTTGGAAATGAGGTGAGTAAATTGGAGCTTGATAAAAGAAAAAGTGCAATTTTGAAAGCACTTATCGAGGATTATATCGAAACGGCAGAGCCTGTAGGTTCAAGAACAATTGCAAAAAAGTGTGATATCGGATTGTCGTCGGCAACAATAAGAAACGAAATGTCCGACCTTGAAGAAATGGGTTATCTTGCACAGCCCCACGCTTCCGCAGGACGTATCCCATCAAATATGGGTTACAGACTTTATGTCGACAGCCTTATTAAAAAAGTGAAGGCAACCAACAAGCAAATGGAATATTTGAAAGCACAAATGGAAGCAAACCTTTTTGAGCTTAACAAATTCCTTGACTTTGCGGCAAAGACCATTTCCGAAACAACAGGTTTAACGGCAATAACAAACATAACAGACAATGCAATAGGAGCAATAAACCATTTTGATATGGTAAAGATAACCGAACATTATCTAATGTTTATTTTGGTAACAGACAGAGGTGCGGTAAGGAACAGACAAGTTAAAATTTTAACTCCCGTAACACAAGACTCACTTAACTATATAAAGAAAATAATAAATGAAGAGCTTGAGGGATTAACTTTTGAAGAAATAACACCACTGAAAATCGAACATATTAAAGCAAAATTCAACAACAATTTCGAGCTTTTGGGCGTTATTTTGGATTTTCTTACGGAGTCTATGTCGGAAACCACAGCACCGCAAGTTTATATGAGAGGAAAATCTCATACATTAAAAGCACCGGAATTTTCCGATACGGAAAAAATAATGGACTTTTTGGAACTTGTGGATAACAGAGAAAAAGTAAACGAGCTTATAACAAGTGTAAATAAAAATCAAGGAACAACTGTTATCATCGGTGACGAAAGCCCCGTTTTAAAAAACAAAGATTTAAGTATGGTAGTATCATCCTACAAAGCTTACGACGGAAGAACAGGCTTAATCGGAGTTATCGGACCGAAGAGAATGGACTACAAAAAGGTTATTTCAACACTTGAAAATATGTCAAAAGCAATGGAAAATCTTCTCGAAAGCGGAGATTAGAAAGGAGAAACGAAAAAGTGGCAAAAAAAGAAAAGAAAGAAAATTGCAAATGTGAAGAAGCGGTTGAAGAAACAAAAGAAGAAACCGTTGAAAACACAGAAGAAGTAAAAGA